>JBKBIU010000223.1:0-2798 GCA_046294065.1 Pseudothermotoga sp. | reverse complement strand
TTTCACCTCAAGAAACATATTCCACAGTCTTGCGACTGAGCCAGAACTGTAGGCCGGTGAAAATCAATATGATTGCAAACAGTACGTAGGCTGCTGCACATGCTAATCCCATTCTTTGTTGAACATAAAATCTGTCAAAAACATAATAGACCATCGTCATCCCACTATTGTTATAAGGACCTGGAAGGCCACTGTACAAAACATATATCTCAGTAAAAACTTTGAAAGAACTTATTAGAGAGACAATTAACAGGAAAAACGTGGTTGGTGAAAGCAATGGCCAGGTTATATGAATGAATCTGTCCCAAGTTGTCGCACCATCAACTTGTGCGGCTTCATAGTAAGATTTATCTATATTTTGAAGGCCAGCAAGCAGTATCACTGCATCATACCCCACTGTTTTCCAGATCGAAACGATGGCTATGGTGGGAATAGTCCAGCGTTCATCTTTCAACCATGCTATTTTGTTGATCCTTAGAAATGAAAGCAGATAATTGAGTAGGCCGTATGCATCATCAAAGATCCATCGCCAGACGAGAGATATAGCAACAACAGAGGTCACAAATGGAATGAAGTATGCTGTTCTGAAAAACGCCCTTAACTTTATGTTACTGTTAAGGAGTAAAGCTATAACCAGGGCAAGGGCAATAGTTGTTGGAACACTGAGAATGACATAGTAAAGGGTATTATAAATAGCTTTTATGAACAAGTTCTTGTCTCGGCTTTCGAGAAAGAAATCTACAACTGTATATATTCTGTTGTCAAAAAAGATCCACAAAATGATCAGAATAATTGTAGAAAAAACTATGCCCATGCCGTGTCTTGACAAGACTTGGTTGTTTCTCAGTATAAGGTAAACCAAGACTAGTAGAAAGATTGCTAGCGCCAGAGAAATCACAAAATTATCTGCAAACCAAATGGAAAAAGCCGAACCTAAGAGCGCAAAAATAGAAAGATGACGTTTTCTCCTAATACTGTAGATTGATACAAAAATTGAAAAACATACCAAGACGACGATCAATGTTTCAAGCAAAGAAGATACAAAACTATGTGATGGTGGACTGTGAAATCGAAAGATCTCCGCATAATTCTCAAAGCCAGCAAAGACTGGGTTTTTCATATTCTTGAAATCCCATCTGAAAAAACTGAGTACAAATGAGAACCCAACGGGCCAAAATACAAAGGTCCCAAGTATTAGAAAGGAAGGCAATAAAAAAATATATGCAGTAAGGGCTTCTCTTACCTTCCTTTTCATCTTTTGACGCCCCTCAGAGGATGTAAGAACTCAGATCCTCATCTGCAATTATGTTGGCAAGCTTCTCTTTTACATACTTGGCATCTATGACTATTCTTTTTTCTGTCAATTCCGGCGCTTCATATGCAACATCCTCGAGAATCTTTTCGACTACAGTATAGAGTCTTCGAGCTCCTATATTCTCAAGCCTCTGATTTAAATCGTATGCCACGCCTGCGATCTGTTCTACTCCTTCTTGAGTAAAGATCAATTCAACGCCTTCCGTTGACAGCAAAGCTTGGTATTGTTTTGTTATGGCGTTTTCTGGCTCTGTGAGGATTCTGACGAAGTCCTCACGTGTAAGAGAGTTCAACTCAACCCTTATGGGGAAACGGCCTTGAAGTTCCGGTATGAGATCGGAGGGTTTGCTCATGTGGAAAGCACCAGAGCCGATGAAAAGGATATAATCAGTCTTCACCGGTCCATACTTTGTCATTATCGTTGTGCCTTCAACGATTGGGAGTAAATCTCTTTGAACGCCCTGTCTGGAGACATCAGGTCCGGCGCCAGCAGATTTGGTTGCAATTTTGTCCAATTCATCTATGAAGATAATTCCGCGATTTTGTGCTCTGTCGAGTGCTTCTTGAGTTGTCTTGTCCATATCTATCAATTTTTCTGCCTCTATCGGAAGTAACACTTTTCGAGCTTCTGATACTGTCATCCGTTTCTTCTGCTTGGTTTTGGGCATGAGATTGCTCAACATGTTACCAAGGTCAATTCCAAGGTCTTCCAACTCTCCCTGACCCAAGACTCCCATAAATGGTGAAGCTTCTTTTTCGATCTCTACTTCTATTATTTCATCTTCCAATTCACCATTTCGAAGTTTTTGACGCATCTCTTCACGTTTCTGCTTTAGATTTTTTCTCTCTTCAGGTGAAGGTTGTTGTTGCTGAGGGCCTCCAAATATTCCCATTAGACTTATGCCTTGGGATTTTCTTGTCTCAGGGACCAGAGCGTCGAGTATCCTTTCTTCAACCATCAGTTCTGCCCTTTCTTTGACCTGTTCCATTCGCTCTTTTTTCACCATATTTACACTTATCTCTATCAAATCTCGTATCATCGAATCAACATTTTTGCCGACATATCCTACTTCTGTGAAGCGTGTCGCTTCGACCTTCAAGAAAGGTGATCCTGAAAGTTGTGCCAATCTTCGTGCGATCTCTGTTTTACCAACACCAGTTGGCCCTATCATGAGAATATTTTTTGGTAGGACTTCCTTCTGCCATTTTTCAGGCAGTTTCTGCCTGCGTATCCTGTTCCTAATTGCTATTGCAACTGCCTTTTTTGCTTGCTGCTGCCCTATTATGTATCTGTCCAGTTCCTTGACGATCTGTTTGGGTGTTAATTCGTCAAAGTTCATTTTCATCACTCCTCTAAATTTCCTCGATCGTTATATTCTTATTCGTGTAAATACATATCTCACTGGCTATTTCCATTGATTTCTCGACGATGGTTCTTGCGTCCAAATTTGTATTTCTTACTAGTGCTCTCGCAGCGGCTATTG
>JBKBIU010000012.1:0-16090 GCA_046294065.1 Pseudothermotoga sp. | reverse complement strand
CTTCAATCAGATTGGTCAAATCACTGATTCCTTCTTCGAGTGCATCTAATATGTGTTCACTTGCGATGTTGCTTGTCATGATAATGATTGTGTTCTTGAAATCAACGGTGTTTCCCTTACCATCTGTAAGTCTTCCATCATCGAAAACTTGGAGCAGAACATTGAAAACTTCTGCATGGGCCTTTTCAATTTCATCAAGCAAGACTACACTGTACGGTCTTCTTCTTACCTGTTCTGTGAGTTGTCCTCCTTCTTCATAACCAACGTATCCCGGAGGAGCACCGATCAATCTACTGACTGTATGTTTTTCTGTGTACTCACTCATGTCAATTCTTATCAAAGCATCATCGCTTCCGAACAAAACTTCAGCAAGGGCCTTTGCAAGTTCCGTTTTACCAACACCCGTCGGACCAAGGAACAGAAAAACACCGTTTGGCCTTTTTGGATCCTTTAGCCCGGCTCTTGCCTTTCTGATGGTCTGCGCTACTACTCTCACAGCATCGTCTTGATCGATGATTCTTTTATGTAACAGTTGCTCAAGATTCATAAGTTTTTCTCTCTCTGATTCAAGCATTCTTGATACAGGAATACCTGTCCACAACTCGATCACCTTGGCAATCTCATTTTCATCTACGACCTTTTCGTTGTTTTGAAGTCTGACTGCAGATGCCGCTTCATCGATCAGGTCTATCGCCTTGTCCGGTAAGAATCTGTCTGTGATATACCTTGCGCTCAGGCGAGCTGCCGCAATCAAAGCATCGTCTAATATAGTAACTTCATGGTGTTTCTCGAATTCTTTTTTGATTCCCCGAAGTATCTCGATTGTATCCTCTACGGATGGTTCGCCTACAAGGATTGGCTGAAATCTTCGAGCAAGAGCTTTGTCTTTTTCAACATATTTTCTGTATTCATTTACAGTTGTTGCACCGATAACTTGCATCTCACCACGGGCAAGCTCGGGTTTCAGTAGATTTGCTGCATCGACTGCACCTTCTGCTGCACCCGCACCAACCACGGTGTGAAGTTCATCTATGAACAGTATGTATTGACCGGCATTCTTTCTGAGAGCATCGATGAGTTTTTTCATCCTTTCTTCGAACTCACCTCTGAATTTTGTACCAGCGACAATTCTTCCCATGTCCAATTTCAGAATCTTCTTGTTCTTTAGAAAATTTGGTATATCACCTTTCACTATCTTTTGAGCCAACCCTTCGACTATGGCCGTTTTCCCAACGCCGGGATCACCTATCAAGACAGGATTGTTCTTGAATTTTCTGCCCAATATTTGTATCGTTCTTGAAATTTCTTTTTCGCGACCTATAACAGGCAAGAGTTTTCCATCTTTTGCCATTCTTGTCAAATCTTCTGTGAATTTGAATAAAACGTCAACGTTTTCGTCTTCTGCCGTCTTGCCAGTGGTACGAACCTCTCTTATAGCTTCATAAACTTTGTCCGGTGTCACACCTTGTCTTGATAAAAGTCTGTAAGTCATTGAACTAGGAGCCAGTATCATCCCTAGGAGCAAATGGTCTGTCCCGACTTTTTCATCTCCCATTCGTCTTGCTTCTTTTTTTGCTTCTTCTAACACATGTCTTGCGTCTGGTGTGATGTAAATTTGTGCAACAGCACCCGGCTGAGATAGAGCTGCAGACCTCATGCCGTACCTACTTACGAAGGATGAGGTCTCGTCTCTCAAAGCATCTATGTTTACACCGATCTTTCTCAAAATATCGACGGCAGCATTATTGCCATCTTCAAGGATGGCAAGCAAAATATGTTCTGAAGACATCTGATTTTGTGAGAATCTATTGAGTATGTCTTGTACAGAAGTTAAGACCCTTTGTGCGCTCTCTGTGTAATCTTTGAAATCAAGCACTGTAACACCTCCTAAATTAATGGGGCGGTTGCCCGCCCCACTTTCTTATTCAATCTTTACATCCACAACTTTGGCTTTTTTCTCCTCACGTTTGGGTAAAGAGACTGTCAGGACACCATTTTCATACTTTGCTTTGATCTTTTCTGTATCAACATAGTCGGGCAGAGCCAACGTTCTTTCGAACTTACCATAGCATCTTTCTACCACTTTGTAATTCCTGTTCTCCTTCTCGCGTTCAAGCTTCTTTTCACCAGTGATTCTTAGGATACCGTCTTCTACCTTCACCTCAATGTCTTTCTTGTCCATTCCAGGGACTTCGACTTCAACCACTACAGAATCATCCGTTTCATAGACGTCGGTGTCTGGTAGATATGAATAAAATGTACCTCTGCGAGTCACTGGAGTGAAGAAATCTTCAAAGATTCTGTCAATCTCACGTTGAAGCTCTCTGAATGGTTTCATGAAGTCTTCACGCCTTTCCAGCAACATGAAGATCCCTCCTTCCAGAATTTTTTATTGTGAACTTGATTGTTCTCGTTTGACATTCTCGTATAGATACTGACCTATCTTCACGCTTTCTCTTTGTAGATCGTCGAAGAGTAATTTCACTTTTGCTATGTCATCTTTGTTTATTGCGTCTCTCAAATCGTTGACCAGTTGTTCGAGTCTTGATTTTAGATCGCCTGGTAGCTTATCTCCATGTTCTTTCAAAGATTTACTCACACTGTACGCAAGGTCGTCTGCTCTATTTTTGAGTTCAACCTCTTCGCGTTTTCTTTTATCTTGTTCCTCATATTTCTGGGCTTCTTCCATCATTTTCTTTATGTCTTCTTCTCTGAGTTTATGTCTACCTGTCACTACCATTGATTGTTCTTTGTTAGACGCAAGGTCCTTTGCAGAAACGTGTACTATTCCATCACTATCTATGTCGAAGGTTACTTCTATTTGAGGCACACCTCTTGGTGCTGGTGGTATATCTACCAATCTAAAGCTTCCAAGGAATATGTTGTCTCTTGCCATGGTTCTTTCACCTTGATAGACTCGTATTTCAACCTCTGTTTGATAATCTTCTGCCGTTGTGAAGACCTTGCTCTTCTTGACGGGTATCGTTGTGTTCCTTGGTATGATTGGTTCCATCAATCCACCTTTGACTTCGATTCCAAGTGTGAGTGGTGTGACATCTACCAGAACGATGTCCTTTTGCTTTGTTTCTCCACCAAGGATCGCTGCCTGAATTGCTGCACCTATTGCTACTGCTTCATCAGGATTGACACTCTTGTTTGGTTCTTTGCCGAAGATGTCGTATATAATCTTGTGCACCATTGGAGAGCGTGTCATGCCGCCTACAAGTATTACTTCATCTATATCTCTTGGGGACAATTTTGCGTCGTTGAGAGCTTTTTCAACAGGTCCTTTTGTCATATCGAACAGGTCTTTAACCAAGGATTCATACAGCGATCTTGTGAGCCTCATTTCAAGATGCAATGGCCCAGAAGCCGTTGCAGTTATGTATGGAAGACTTATATCGGTTTCAAGTTTACTCGATAGTTCTATTTTTGCTTTTTCTGCAGCATCTCTTAATCGTTGCAGTGCCTGTCTATCTTGTCTCAAATCGACACCGTGCTGTTTCTTGAATTCTTCTGCCATCCAGTCGACTATTCTTTGGTCGAAATCGTCTCCACCAAGGTGGTTGTTCCCAGATGTCGCTACAACTTGTATCACACCTTCTCCTATTTCGAGTATGGAGACATCAAAAGTTCCGCCACCAAGATCATAAACGAGAACCTTTTCTTCTTTTTTCTTGTCTAGTCCGTACGCCAGTGCCGCAGCTGTGGGTTCGTTTATAATTCTGAGCACGTCGAATCCTGCTATTTGCCCGGCTTCTTTGGTAGCCTGTCTCTGTGCATCGTTGAAATATGCAGGACATGTGATCACGGCTTTTTTAATCTTCCCGTTCAGATACTGTTCTGCATCTTTTTTCATCTTCTGCAAGATATAGGCACTGATCTGCTGGGGTGTGTACTGTTTGTCATCGACTTTTACTTTGTAATCGGTGCCCATCTTTCTTTTTATAGATTTGACAGTTCTTTCGGAATTAAGAATCATTTGTCTTTTGGCGGGTTCCCCAACGATTATCTCACCCGTCTTTGTGAAGGCAACTATTGATGGTGTCAGCCTTCCTCCCTCTGCATTGGGTATTACTTCAATTGAACCATCTGGTTTCATCCAAGCTATGACAGAGTTTGTTGTACCCAAATCGATACCAACAACGTATTCTCTTTCGTTCATCGTTTCACCTCCTGATTGTTTCCAACACGATTATATGAGCAAGCAGAGGGTTTGTCAAGGGTTTGTGTGATTTTTTGATATTATCAAAAAGTATTTCAGAAAGGTCACTAACGACATATAAATAATAAAGCATATAAATTGTATAGCAATCGTTATATTAGATTGCTATCTAATTCAGGCTAGATATTCATCAACTACGGTTCTCGTTGCTGGTATAATTTTGTTAAAGTGGTTAGAGAAAGAGCATTGTGCGAGAGAAAATCAAGTGGCTCCCGATTTTTACAGAGCTGAAAGTGAATGGTGAACCAAGGGGGTGTTTGGGATGAAGATCACATGGTTTGGACATGCGTGTTTTCTTTTTGAAACAGCCCAAATAAAGATACTCACCGATCCTTTTGACAGTTCTGTAGGATATAAAGTACCAAATGTAGTCGCTGATATCGTCACCGAAAGTCATCAACACTTCGATCATAACGCACATCACCTGATAAAAGGAAAGTTTGAACTCGTCAAAGAGCCGGGCGTTCATCAACTCAAGGGCGTGAAAATCACCGGGATCAAGACCTTCCACGATTGTGAAGCAGGGACGAAAAGGGGACAAAACATAGTTTTTGTTTTCGAAGTAGAAGATTTCAGGATTGTTCATCTTGGCGATCTTGGACACACTTTGAATCAAATTCAGCTTGATCAAATCAAGCCTGTTGATATCTTATTATTACCTGTTGGCGGAACTTTCACGATAGGTCCAGCTGAAGCAAAGAAAGTCTTAGACCAAATTGATCCACATGCAGTAATTCCAATGCATTTCAAAACCAAGCATATTAAGTTTGATATAGCACCCGTTGAAGAATTTGCAAAGCTGTGCGAAAATGTAAAGTACTTGGGTAATAATATTCTTGAGATTGACAAAGAGATTAAGAACCAAAACAGATTTGTCTATGTTTTGAGTATCTGAAGGGAGGCATTCTGTGCAACCCAAAGTTCTATTCGATGAAGAAGCGGTTCGTAGAAAGATCAAGGACATGGCACGGCAAATAGAAACTTACTACCGTGGCAAGACAGAATCTTTGTATGCAATTTGCATTTTGAAAGGTTCTGTACACTTCTTCAGTGAACTGGTTCTGAACATCAACATGAATATTAATTATTCTTTTGTTCACGTGTCAAGTTACGCAGGAACTGAATCTACAGGTAGGGTGCGGGTAAAATCGTGGGTTGACGAGAATTTACAAGGCAAGTATGTGCTTGTTGTTGAGGATATTGTCGATACAGGTAATACACTCAGGTATATACTTTCATACCTGAAAAAATACAAACCGGCAGATTTGAAAATCGCGGCGTTGATAGAGAAAGAAAAATATCAACATGGTATACCGATCGATTTTGTTGGTTTCAAGGTGGGGGATATTTTCTTGGTTGGTTACGGTCTGGACTATGAGGAAAGATATCGAAACCTTCCCTATATAGGGTATATGGAATGAAAAAAGGTTCGTTGATAGTAGCGGCCTTGGTGATATTTGTGATTGTTTTCACCATGCTTTTTTCGCTTCAAAGACTTATCGATATGAGAGTCTCTGGCTTGGCACCACTTGAAAAGGAGAAAACTGTGTACGATGCGTCCAGTTCTCGTTGAAGAATTCTTAAGCTCTCTCGAAGAGAACGTTTTTAAACTGATTCAAGGTCAGATGCAAGTGAGCGAATTCACGGAGACTCTTCAAGACAGCTATGAATTGATTGCAGATCCTATCTTAGATGAAAAAGAAACTGCCGAGAAATTGAAGCAGCTTGTAGAATATATCAAACCCGTTGATACTCTTGATCAACAAAGAGCCATCAAGAGATTGAAAAATTGCATTGGAATGATTGAACGCCTTCGAGATCAGCACTTGATTTCAAAGCCAGATCAATCGGGTGCGAAACAACCCAGTTGTGAGATAAAGTACGCAAAAGGTGTGGGACCAAAGCGAGAGTCACTTTTGAAAAAACTGGGCATCTTCACATTGCAAGATTTGATTTTCTATTTTCCAAGGGACTACGAAGATCGAAGACGGGTAATTCCGATTCCTGAAATTCGACCAGAAGAAAAGATAACTACACTGGGTAAGATCATAAGTGTGGAAACAAAAAGGATGAGTTCCATCGCAATAACTGCAGCAGTACTTTCAGATGGCATCAATCAGATTTTGCTGAAATGGTTTAATCAAGAATTCCTTCAAAAGATTCTACAAACAATGAAAAACAAGATGGTTTATGTGACCGGAACAGTTAAAAGAGGACAGTTTGGCTCTCTTGAGATAGTCAATCCAGAGATTGAGTTACAGGAAGGATCACCTGTTCTGGAAATCTTGCCTATCTATCCACTGACCGAGGGTATAAGTCAAAAAGAACTGAGAAAGGTTGTAAGAGAAAATATCTCGTGCGCCTGTCAGTTCACTAACGAACTGCCTGACGAACTGTTAGAAAGAAGAAAGTTGATCGATATATCTGCAGCACTGCTCGGAATGCATTTTCCAAAGAGTATGTATCATTTGAAGAAATCTATCGAGAGATTAGCTTATGAAGAGCTCTTCCTGATGCAGTTAGCTCTTCTATTGTCAAGGAGAACCTTTGAAGAAATTGGAGGTATCGAGAAAAATATAAAAGGTAAAGTCGCAGAAGATTTCCTCAGCAGATTACCTTTCAAGTTGACCCGATCCCAGGTTCTTGCTCATCAGCAAATAAGACAGGATATGATTTCAAATAAGCCTATGAGTAGATTGCTCCAAGGAGATGTTGGATCAGGAAAGACGGTTGTTGCTCAGCTCGCGATAATCGACAACTTCGAAGCAGGTTTTCAATCTGCTGTCATGGCACCAACGTCTATACTTGCAATACAACACTATCGTAGGATGGCTCCAGTATTTGAGGATTTGGGCATCAGAACAGTCCTCTTACTGGGCGAAACCAACCCTAAGGAAAAGGAAAGGATAAAACAGCTTTTATCTTCTGGTGAGGCTTCCGTTGTCATTGGTACACATACTCTCATTCAGGAAGATGTGAATTTTGCTAATCTAGGGCTGGTCGTCATAGATGAGCAACACAGGTTTGGTGTTAAACAGAGAGAAGCTCTTGTCAGTAAAGGAAAGGCACTTGACACGTTAGTCATGACGGCAACTCCAATACCAAGAACTCTGGCTTTGACGGTTTATGGTGATCTTGACCTCACAATAATCGATGAGATGCCACCCGGTAGAAAGGAAGTGAAAACCCTTCTTGTCTCTGTTTCTAAGGTTGATCAAGTCTATGATTTTGTCAAAAGGGAAGTGAGGGAAGGTGGACAAGCCTTTGTAGTGTACCCATTGATCGAAGAATCTGACAAAATCGAAGCCAAGGCGGCGACACAGATGTATAAACACCTCGCTGAAGAAATCTTCAAGGAATTTAAAGTGGGATTACTTCACGGTAGAATGAGTCAACAGGAAAAAGACAGGATAATGGAGGATTTTGCGCTGGGACAGTTCGATGTTCTCGTTTCAACAACGGTCATAGAAGTTGGTATAGATATTCCTAGGGCGACAACGATTATTGTTGAAAATCCAGAAAGATTCGGACTGGCACAACTTCACCAACTGCGTGGAAGAGTAGGAAGAAGCGAAAGGCAGGGATACTGTTTCCTAATTGTTGGAAATGTTTCAGAAGATGCCTTGGAACGACTCAGATATTTTTCCATGACCAGAAATGGATTTGAAGTTGCCGAATATGATATGAAAATTCGCGGGCCTGGAGAGTTTCTCGGATTAAGACAGCACGGGTTACCAGAATTGAAGGTGGCAGATCTTGTAAGAGATAGAGATCTCTTATTCAAAGCGCGTGCTGATGCAGAGATCTTTCTGTCGAAACAAAGAGAATACCCGTGGCTTTTTGAAAAGGTTCAGAAAATCTACGGTGATAGGCTGAAGCTAATCAAGATCGGTTAAGTGGTGGGTGCGGCAGGAATCGAACCTGCGGCCTCTTCCTCGTGAGGGAAGCGCTCTCCCCCTGAGCTACGCACCCATACGTGATAAAATTCTATCATTGCAGGAGAAATTTTGCAAGACTTTCTTGTGGAGGCGACATATGTGAAAGTTTTACTTTACGCTGAAGCCACAAGGTTGATATCAAAGTCGGGAATAGGTACAGCATACAAACATCAGATGGAAGCTCTCAGAAGAGTAGGCTTAGAGTACACATCTGATTGGGAAGATGAGTATGATATAGCCCACGTGAATACCATAGGACCTGGTGGCAGAGCAGTTATACGCCATTGTAAAAGAAAAGGTATACCCATAATATGTCACGTTCATACCACCGCCGAAGACATCAAAAACAGTTTCATTTTCAGTAATTTTTACGCTAAAATTTTCCGCAGGTCTCTTAAGAAGAGATATGGGATGGCTGATCATTTGATTTTTCCCACTCATTACACAGAGAGTGTCATCAGAAAATATGGTATCAACGTACCTG
The DNA here is from genome assembly GCA_046294065.1 of Pseudothermotoga sp. Lineage (GTDB taxonomy): Bacteria > Thermotogota > Thermotogae > Thermotogales > DSM-5069 > Pseudothermotoga_B. The sequence continues at coordinate 7,443 of JBKBIU010000012.1, read as the reverse complement.
GTACAGTGATATCAAATGGCGTTGATACGGCTCTTTTTAAGAAAGATATTAAAAAAGCGGAAAAGTTCAGAGAGGAGTTTGGAATAAAAGGTCCCATAGTCCTAAGTGTTGGTTTTCCATTCAAAAGAAAAGGTATACACGATTTTGTGGACATTGCAGGGAAAATGAAGGATATCACCTTCATTTGGTTCGGGGCGCGCATTACAACAGTTCTTCCAAAAGATGTACGTCAGTTACTGAAAAATCCTCCTGAAAATGTTATCTTTCCTGGTTTTGCGCCCCAAGAGAAATTGGTCGAAGCTTATTCAGCTGCAGATGTCTTCCTCTTTCCAACCTATGAGGAAAACGAAGGAATAGTCGTCCTGGAGGCACTTTCATGTGAATGCCCCGTGGTAATTCGAGATATACCTGTGTACAAAGACTGGTTACAAAACAACGTAAATTGCATGAAAGGTCGTTCAAATGATGAGTTCATAAAGATCATAGAAAATCTCATTTCAGATAAGAATCTTGCATGCGAGATTGCGTCAGAAGGTAGGAAAATTGCCCTTGAAAGAGATCTCTTACAGATTGGTAAAGTACTCGCCAAGACATATGAAGAAGTTCTAAGGCGGTGCAGAAATTGAAAAAGAATCTTGCTAGATCATTGTTTATTATAGCTTTAAGCGTGATCATAATAATATTGATAGCAGGTTTAACCGACATATCTTTAACGATAAAGGCCTTGAAGAAAGTCTCTGTAAAGTGGCTAGTATTGGTCGGTTTCTTGTTGATTTGTGATTGGTTTGCCGAAGCACTAACGGTGAAAATTTTTGCTGTTTCTTATAAAACGAGGGTGAATTTATTATACCTTTTCAAATCAACCTTGATCGGCAGCTTTTTCTCGGCAATCACACCATTTTCCACAGGTGGTCAGCCTGCACAGATTGCCTTTATGAACAAACGTGGTGTGGAATATGGAGAAGCAACCGCACTTCTTGTTTCAAGATTTATTGTTTACCAGGTAGTCATAACAGGTCTTGGCTTGCTTGGTATATATACTGCACATGACATTCTTTCTAAAAATATCACAAAATTTGCACTTCTTGCTTTTTTTGGGTTTGCGCTGAATGGTGCTGTGCTCTTTTTCCTGCTCATCTTTTCCATCAATAGAGATCTGGTAGAATGGCTGGTAAAGGCTCTCATTAAACCATTAGCCTTTTTGAAGGTGATAAAAAATCAAGCCGAAACCGTGGAAAGAATGCTAAATCAAATAGAATTGTTTCATAGATGTATGATCAGATCGATAGGTAAACTATCTCTTCTTTCTCTTGCCTTTTTGGCAACATCATGTCAAATGCTAGTGAGAGTTTCCATAACTTATTTTGTGGCAAGAGCTGTACATATAAATTGTTCATATGTCGACACCATTATGTTTCAGTTAGTTCTCTTTTTAGTGGTCTCATTGATTCCAACGCCTGGGGCTATGGGAGCTTCTGAGAGTGGCTATGTTCTGTTCTTCAGTTTCCTGTTTGGACCTCAGACCGTCGCAACTCTTTTACTGTGGAGGTTTTTCACCTATTATGTGAATATAATCGTTGGAGGATTGACTACCGCACATGAAATAAGAGTTTTGAGCAAATTTGACCAAGGATGAATTTTTTAAAAAACTGTGGTATAATGTAAAGTACAGATGACGCAAATATTGCAGGGGAGTGGTATCCTTGGAAAGGGTGATCATCTTGCAGGTACAAGATCGTGAAATTGAAATTACCACAGATACTCCATTCGTTATTATTCTTAGAGATCTGATGTATGAAGGTGACTGGCAGTTGATGAAACAAGATTTTGGTGACAAGAACTTGTTGGCTAAAGAAATAGAGAATTGCGAGTATCTTGAGAGTCATGTTACTCTGTTGAATGAAACGGTGTATGACCCGATATGTTTTGATGAACTTCTCGAATGGTTAGAAAGCAAGAAGATTTCGCCAAGAAATTTTGTTCATGCATCTTTGAATGGTTTATATGATCTTGCACTCGATTATGCTGATAGGGATCTTCACGAAGTGGCTTTTAGAATCATAAAGTACATACTTGATGTGGATAAGAATTACGCTCCTGCCTACGAACTTTATGGTTCTTTATTGCTTGAAAAAGGTGATTTTGAACTGGGCATAAGATACTTAGATAAAGCAATAGAGATAGATCCATGGCTTGTTGAAGCTTATTCTTCACTTGGAGAGGCATACTATAATCTGGGTGATTATATAAAAGCGGCTTCTTATTGGGAAAGGGAAATAGAATATGCGCCGGACAATAAATTTACTTATTTCATGCTTGCGGAAGCTTACAGGAAAATTAACTTATATGACAGAGTATGTAATGTTCTTGAAAGATTTTTGAAAATCGATCCAAACAGTATCTTGGGAATCTATGAACTTATGGAAGCTTATGACAAGGTTGGAAAGAACGACCAAGCAAGGCAGATGGAGGAAAAGATACTGAAAATGAGACCTGTCTATGCAAGCGACGTTGAAGTTTGGAGCCGCGTTCAGCTTAAACATGGTAATTATCTCACTGTCGAAGAGGTTGTAAAACAGATGCTTTCAGATAGTACCAAGGCTAAAACGCATCTCAAATTATTACTGTTCATATCATATTTAAAACAAGGCAAATTGGAAGAGGCAAAACAATTGATCCAGGAGATGAAAGATCAAAATATTTGGTATTTGTATGGTAAGAAAGAGCTATTTTCGGAGTTTTTGTCCGAGGAGGAAATGCAAATTTGTGGCATTTCTTGAGTTTGATAGTTGGTGTAGTCCTTGGAAGTTTTCTGAACGTAGTCATATACAGATTACCACGAAAGGACTTGAGTATTGTCAAACCGGCGTACTCCATATGTCCGTCTTGTGGTAAAAGGATACTTTGGTACGATAATATACCGATACTAAGTTACATCTTGCTAAAAGGAAGGTGCAGAAACTGTAAGGCTAAAATCAATCCAAGGTATCTGTTTGTAGAACTTATCAATGGACTATGCTATTTGATTAACTCTTATATCGCTTCAAATCCTCTGGAATTCATAGCCTTATGTATGATAATATCTTGTTCGCTCATCATAGTCTTTATTGATCTTGAATTCATGTTGATACCTGATGTAACTTTGTTTCTTATTGCTTTAGCGAGCTTCATATTATGGCTTGTGAGGGGCCTGGATCTTTATAATCTTCTTGGTGTTGCGATCGTCACCGGTCTTTTAATGCTCTTGGGCCTTATGTATAAAGGTGGTCTTGGTGGTGGTGATGTTATTCTCATGGCTGGTCTCAGTCTAAGTCTTGGGATAGTTAATTCATTTTACACACTCGTATTTGCCTCTGTGGGTGCCATTGTTTATGCTATAGTAAAGAATAAAGGAAAACTTGCAATGAAAGAGAGGATACCCTTTGGGACCTTTTTGGCCCCAGTGGGGTATGTTATTCTAATGATTCAAAGTTATTTAAAGATGTGATCAAGAATGAGAGTTTTTTTGATCCTTTTTGTTTTTCTGATACTGATTTTCTTTTATTCCTTTTTTCCTTTGAAGTACTATTCTGTGGTAAAAGAAAATAGTGGATCTATTGATCCGCTTTTGATAATGGCTCTGATAAAAGTAGAAAGCAACTTTAAAGAGTATGCGCTCTCCTATGCAGGAGCAGTTGGGCTGATGCAAGTAATGCCCCAGACTGCTGCATGGATTTCTGAAAAACTGAACCTAAATGTAGACATAAATTCTCCAGTGGATAATATTGTCATTGGTATCAAATACTTACAATATCTGCTGGATTTCTATGATGGCGATCTAGACATAGCTTTGAGGGCTTACAATGCTGGACCGGCAAGAGTTTCTTCGCAAAACAGCATCTCCAACAGATATTTGCAAAAGATCAAGGCCTACTATAAGATCTACAAAATTTTATACTTCTGGGTGAGGTGAAGTTTTGAAGATCGTTACGGCAGAAGAGATGCGAAAAATTGACAGAACGTGTTATGAACAGTTTAGTATTCCGCCCTCCATGCTCATGGAACGTGCGGGTCTTTCTGTTGTCCTTGCCATTGAGCAAGATCTCGGTGACATAACTAATTCTTCATTTCTTGTTCTGTGCGGGCAAGGCAACAACGGTGGCGATGGTTTTGTCGTTGCAAGAGATCTGCTTGAATATACAGATTATGTCGTCACTATTTTGGTGGGAGACGAGAAAAAGTTATCAGAAGAATCATCGGCTAATCTCGCAAGACTAAGAGCTATCGGCGGCGATGTAAGAAGATTAGGTACTGACATAACAACCAGTGAACTTGCCGAACTTATAAAGTCTGCCGATGTGGTTGTAGATGCCCTTTTAGGAGTAGGAATAAAAGGCGAGATTAGAGATCCTATATCAGAGGTAATAAAGTTGATTAATCTGTACTCCAAATACGTCGTTTCCGTTGACCTGCCTTCTGGTGTTGAGACTGACACAGGTGCGGTGCTTGGAATTGCTGTAAAGGCAGACATGACAGTAACCTTCGGCCTTCCCAAACCTTGTCATGTTTTGTACCCAGGTAGAGAGCTGTGTGGAAAGCTCAAAGTGGCAAGTATAGGAATTCCCAGGTTTCTCAGAGAATCAAAACAAATCACAAGACAAATAATAACAAAGCAAATGGTGAAAAAAATCCTGCCCAAGCGTATCAGGGATTCACACAAGGGCAGTTATGGTAAAGTCTTGGTCATAGCTGGTTCCAGAACTTATCTTGGAGCTGCTATTTTAACAAGTATAGCAGCATTGAGGGTGGGCTGTGGCTATCTTCAGCTTCTGACCTGTTCACCGATTGAGACACTTGCCATAACAAAGGAACCAGGAATAGTAGTGAGAGCTGTAGATCATGAGCATTTCATGGAACAAGATGCTCACATAGCTTTACAAATGCTTCAAGATGCTGATGTTGTTGTAATCGGTCCAGGGATGACCTGTAATTCTGATACAGTGAATTTTTTCAGAAAAGTTGTTCTCAATCTTTCAAAACCTGTTGTTATAGATGCCGATGGTTTGAATTGTCTTGCACAGGATCCAAAAATCCTTCACGAAATCTCAGGTTCTGTTGTCTTGACACCACACCCCGGTGAGTTTGCAAGACTGCTTGGTAAGAACATCAGTGAAGTGAGGTACAATTACAAATTAGTAGAAGAGTTTGCCAGTAAATACAATGTCACACTAGTTTTGAAGGGTTCAACAACAATTATTTCAACTGTAGATGGAACTTTCTTCAATTTGACTGGTAATACATCCTTGTCAAAGGCGGGTACGGGAGATGTACTTACTGGTATGATAGCTGGTATGATAGCCCAAGGAATTGACGCAAAGGATGCTTCAATCTGCGCTGTATATTTACATGGGTTGGCGGCAGAACATTATAGTTCTAAGGAAGGCACAATGTTGACGAGTGAGCTATTAGATCTAATTCCTTCTGCAATAAAGGAGGTGGAAAGTTGAGTGATGTAATCGAGAGGGTGGTAAGGGATTTAATCAGAAACAATCAGCTTTCGAGAGCAAGAGCTGTTTTGAGTCTTTTTCAAGATGAGTATCCACATCTTTTAGTTGAGTTGGAAGCGGCTTCTGGTAACTGGAAGATGGTTTCAAAACTCTACGAGAGATTGTCTGATCAGCGCAAAGAAGAGTATAAAACACTTTACAAAACTGCCGTTGAAAGGGTCAAGGCAGACTACACCGAAGATGTAAAAGAGGCTTTTGAAGAGATCTCAAAAAGCAATTTCGAAGGTGGAATGGCAATTCTTGAGGGTGTTTCAAAGGCATATCCAGAACTTGCTGAAGCCATAGCTTTGAAGCTTGAGCTGGCAAGGCGTAAGAAAGATAAGGCAAGGGCGAAGATATACGAAGAAGCCCTTAAGAGAATTGATGCATCTCATCCACTGCTGATATCTAAACCGGAGCAGGTTTCAAAATTCGCCAGCGTAGATATAATTTTACTTGTTGCAATAATCGCTACGCTCGGTGTGGCATTGATGGGCGTCTTTTTGACTTTCTCTCAATCTGGTAGGATAACTGGAGTGAAAGACCAGGTTGCAGAACTTAGAAATCACATCGAAAACCTTGATACCTCTGTTTCTGATCTAAAAAAGGTTCTGTCAAATCTTGAGAGGCTTTCAGTTTTAGAGCAGAAGGTAGACCAGACCAGTCAGGAACTTTCTGCCTCCTTTGACAGATTATTACAGACGATCGAATCAATTAAGCTGAGTGATTTTCAAGAACTGAGAGCGTTGAAAGACGATATCACCAAGCTTTTGCTTACGAGCGCAAATGCTCAAACAAGATCAACGTTAACTCTGTCAAAGAACCTGGATTTGGAACTTACGAAATCACTATGGCTGTTCGGTTACAGATTGTACAAGGCACAGTATTATCAAGATTCATACAACGTTTTGAACAACGTCGTAAACATCTTAAAGGATACAGACATATACTTCAAGGATGATGCATTTTATTACATGGCACTGAGCATGTATGAATCTGGCGATACAGCCAAAGCCAAGAAATTGTTCGAAGAGTTTGTGAAGGACTATCCTAGCAGCGAATATGTACCGCACGCAAAATATTTTCTGCAAAAATAAACGGGAGATGAAAGATGATCGTCGAGTCTCTTTCATATTTCATAAAACCCCAGCAATATTCGACACCTTTAGATTGGGATAGAATCTTTCAAAGACAAGCAAAACTCGCCGTTGAAATAGGATTTGGCAACGGCGAGTTTCTTGTTTCTTTGGCAAAGCTGAAACCAGAATACAATTTTGTGGGATTTGAGACATCCATAACTTCTCTTGTCAAGGTTCAAAGAAAGATATATGACCATTCTTTGAAGAACATTAGAGTAGCTCTGGTAGATGGCAAGTTTGCCCTCAGAGAATTTTTCAAAGATGGCAGTGTCGAACGAGTCTATACGAATTTTCCATGTCCATGGCCGAAGAAATCTCATCAGGAAAAGAGATTCACAAATCGAGATTTTGCACAGACATTGGGAGCTGTTCTAACTTTCACAGGTATCTATCAACTTGTTACAGACGTTGAATGGTACGCAAGACAGATGAAAGATATTCTTTTGGAAACGGGTTGTTTCGATTTACTGCAATTTGATGAGAGTAATAAAACAGTCGTTGGGACAAGATATGAAAGAAGATGGTTGTCAGAAGGTAGAAAAACATACATTTTGATTGTCCAGAAGAAAAGTCAGGTATCTATTGAAAGATGGACCTGGGAGGAAGATTCAATGCCCAACATTCATTTGAACAGTATAAATGAACAGAAGGTTCCACAACTTTCTGGAACTATCTTTAGACACCACAGAGGAGTTTTTGTAGTAAGAAATGTGTACTTTCGTGAAGGTGAATATCTTTTGAGAGTAGTCTCGAATGAAGAAAGTTTCCAGCAGAGGTAT
>JBKBIU010000222.1:0-2801 GCA_046294065.1 Pseudothermotoga sp. | reverse complement strand
GGTCCTTGATTTAGAATATTCCTTTAAGACAAAGATGAAAAAGGATATTGTAATAAACGTTTTCATCGATGACCAGCGTGAGAAAAGAATACTTCAAAAATTGCAAGAAAATTTTCCTGGGAAAATTCGAATAGAGGAGTGAATGACAGTGAAAAAAATCAAGGGATTCGGTGGAAGGAGTTATGGCAAAACAGAGAAGCCGGAAGGTATAGAAAAAATTCAGCAACAAATGAAGGAACAGCTGGAAAAGATCGAAGAAGGGTTCGAGAAAATCGAAGTTATTGGAACCGCTGGAGGAGGTGTCGTCAAAGTAACGGCAAAGTGTAATTATGAAATCTCTAAAATCGAATATGATAACTCACTGCTTGAAGACCAAGAGATGTTTAATGATCTGTTGATTGCCGCAATTAATGAAGCAATGAGAGAAGTCACCAAGAGAAGAAACGAAGAATTCTCAAAGGTTGTTGGTTTTGAAGGTCTTCCGAATTTGTGAGATTTTACACAAATTCGTGAATGTTGTAAACATAACCAAGTAGAATATCTTTAGACACTCAGTTTAAGGAGGGAAGGATATGAAAGTAGCAATCAACGGTTTTGGAAGAGTAGGAAGGGTAGTACTGAGAGAAATCTTAAGACGTAACTGGAAAGATCTTGAAGTAGTTGCTATCAATGATGTAACCGACGCCGCGACCCTTGCTCATCTATTCAAGTACGATTCTGTACACAAGATTTATCCAGATGAGGTTCTCGCAAAAGAAAAAGAATTGATCATCAATGGCAAAAGCTATTTAGTCTTCAGCGAGAAAGATCCATCAAAACTGCCTTGGAAGGATCTCGGTGTGGATATCGTGATTGAATCATCAGGTGTTTTTACGGACAAAGAGAAAGCATCCCTACATCTTCAAGCAGGCGCGAAAAAAGTCGTCATCACAGCCCCGGCAAAAAATGAAGATATAACCGTCGTCATAGGTTGCAATGAGAAGAATCTGAAACCAGAGCATACTGTTATCTCATGTGCATCGTGCACAACCAATTCAATTGCACCAATAATTAAGGTACTTCATGAAAAATTCAAAATCACAAACGGTTTCCTGACAACTGTGCATGCTTACACAAATGATCAGAGAGTTCTTGATTTGCCACACAAGGATCTTAGAAGAGCCAGAGCTGCCGCCATCAACACAATACCAACCACCACTGGAGCTGCGAAAGCAGTTGCTTTGGTTGTACCAGAATTGAAAGGAAAACTTGATGGTGTTGCTCTGAGAGTACCGGTGCCCGATGGTTCCATCTCCGATTTTGTGGCGGTTGTTGAAAAGCAGACATCGATCGAAGAAGTAAACGAGATCATGAAAGAAGCTTGTGAAGGCTCTTTGAAAGGAATTATTAAATACAATACTGACCCCATTGTAAGCAGCGATATAATTGGTACTACTTATTCTGGTATTTTCGATGCCACGCTGACAAATGTGAAAGGTAACTTGATAAAGGTTTTCTCTTGGTATGATAACGAATACGGTTATAGCTGTCGCGTTGTAGATACAGTTGAACTTGTTGCAAAGCTTGTCTAAAGGGAGGATCCCCTCCCTTTTCTGGAGGTGAAAAGATGAAAAAATTGACGATAAGAGACGTGGATCTAAAAGGAAAGACCGTCATAATGAGGGTGGACTTCAATGTACCTATAGACAAAGAGGGGAAGGTTTCTGATGATACAAGGATCACAGCCGCGCTGCCAACCATAAAATATGCCGTCGAGAAAAACGCGAAAGTTATCCTACTTTCTCACCTTGGCAGACCCAAGGGTGGACCTGATCCAAAATACAGTCTCAAACCTGTTGCAGACCATCTCAAGAGGATCTCGGGTCTGAATGTCTCATTTGTGCCATATTTGATTGGTGAAGAAGTCAAGCAAGCTGTTAAAAACATGAAGCCCGGAGACGTTCTAGTTCTCGAAAATACAAGATTCCATCCTGGAGAAGAGAAAAACGATCTTGACCTTGCCAAAGCCTGGGCTGAACTTGCAGACATTCATGTTAATGATGCCTTCGGTACCGCTCATAGAGCTCACTCTTCAAATGTTGGTATCGCTGCGTTCATACCGAGCGTGGCAGGTTTCCTGATGGAGAAAGAGATTGAGTTTCTTAGCAAGGTAACCTACGAGCCTGAACATCCCTATGTAGTAGTCCTTGGTGGAGCGAAGGTTTCAGATAAGATAGGGGTCATAACAAATCTTCTCAACAAAGCAGACAAACTGCTGATAGGTGGAGCCATGATGTTTACGTTTTTGAAAGCCAAGGGTGCATCTGTAGGTTCATCTCTGGTGGAAGATGACAAACTTGAACTTGCAAAAGAAATCTTGAGTCAGGCAGAACAGAAAAAGGTTCAGATAGTTCTGCCAGTTGATACACTGATAGCTCAAAAAATGGAGGCTGGCGCTCAAACAAGGGTTGTTCAGATCAAGGATGGTATACCAGAAGGATGGATGGGTCTTGACATAGGACCAGAAACAATAAAGCTGTTTGAAGAATCACTTAGGGACGCCAAAACGGTTGTTTGGAACGGTCCTATGGGTGTCTTTGAAATCGACGACTTTGCAAGAGGGACGAAGGCAGTTGCCGAAATGATAGCCAAGGTAAAGGGTACAACCGTTATCGGTGGAGGAGATTCTGCAGCAGCAGTCGCAAAATTTGGTCTCGAATCGGCTTATTCGCATGTTTCAACTGGTGGTGGAGCATCCCTTGAATTTCTTGAGGGTAAGGAACTTCCTGGCATCAGCAGTATAGCAGATAAAAAAAAATAGA
>JBKBIU010000221.1:0-2816 GCA_046294065.1 Pseudothermotoga sp. | reverse complement strand
TCAGAGTGTATTGTTTTTCGTCCAGGAGTGTCACTTGTTCACCTTCTTGCGCCTTTCTGACAATAATGTGTCCGTCTGTGATCTGTGAATAGTCAAAGATATGAACAGGATGACCGGTCTCCAGCATAACATAGTTTGATATATCAATCACATTGTTTATGGGTCTGATTCCTGCATTCATCAATCTTCTACGCAACCAGATGGGGCTATGATTGATCTTCACAGACTCCATGTATCCAGCACAATACCTTGGACAACCGTCGAGATCCTCAACAGAAACCTTCAGAAAATCATTAACATCCTCGTTCGTCTGCTCGAAATCTATCTCTGGCATCTGCAAAGGTGCCCCACACAGAGCCGCAAGTTCACGGGCAATACCAATGACGCCAAGACAATCGGGTCTGTTTGGAGTGATCTCCACTTCCAAAATCTTTTCGTCTATCTTCCAATATTTTATTAGATCAGTACCAATTGGAATTTCTTCTTCTATCTGATAAACACATTCAGATTTTGTTTCTAATCCAAGTTCTTCTAAAGAACACATAACAACTTCAGAAAGGATACCTTTTATTGAAGCCGACTCCACAATAGAACCATTGGAAAGAACCGTACCGGGCATGGCGATAGCCACTCTTGAATTTTCTCTCACCGTCAAATCAGAGGTGACGGTTCTATAGGTGTTAGCTCCGTCAAATATTTCTAAGACATGCAGTTTTTCAGAATTGGGATGGGGTTGAACCTTTTTTACAATCGCACAGACGACCTTCCCTTTCATAGTCGGGACAACTATGTTCTTTACACTAATCCCCGCCATGGTCAATCTGTTCGCTATTTCTTCCTCTGTCCAGTCGGTTTGAACATATTCTCTGAGCCATTCTAAAGGTACAAGCACGATCTATCCCTCCATCAGAAGTTTTCCAAAAATCTTTTATCGTTTCTGACGAAATCCCTCATGTCTTTAATGTTGTATTTGAGCATGGTTATTCTTTCAACACCCATACCAAAGGCAAAACCTGTCCATTTTTCTGGGTCGTAGCCAACATTCCTGAAAACATTCGGGTGTACCATACCAGCACCTAATATTTCAAGCCAGCCACTGTAACCGCATGCTTGACAGCCCTTGCCTCCACAGACACCACAGGAAACATCTACTTCAAAACTTGGTTCTGTAAATGGGAAGAAACTGGGTCTCAATCTGATACGTCTTTGTTTGCCGAAGATCTCTTGAGCAAACTTTTCAAGTGTATATTTCAAATGTGCCACAGAAACATTTTCATCTACGTATAGGCCTTCCACTTGAGTGAACATTGGAAGATGTGTTGCATCGTAATCTCTTCTATAAACTCTACCCGGCGATATGATTGCAATCGGTGGTTGCTCAGATAGCATAGTCCTTATCTGAACAGGTGATGTATGAGTGCGCAAGAGAAGATCATCTAGATAGAAGGAATCATGCTCATCTCTTGCTGGATGCCACTCAGGAGTATTCAATGCATCAAAGTTGTGCCAGCTATCCTCTATCTCTGGACCTTCCACAACCTTAAAACCCATCGATACAAATATGATCTCTATCTCCTCGAGTGTTTTCATTATGGGATGCCTGTGACCAACACGTCTTTTGGCTCCTGGAAGTGTTACATCAACCCACATTTTTGCAGACAATTTTTCAGCTTCTATCTTTTGAAGGGCTTCTCTTCTCATGTCAATAGCTCTCTGAACCTCTTGTTTGAGTTCATTCAAAATCTTCCCCGCTTTTGGACGTTCTTGAGCAGGTAAGGTCCCTATGCTTTTGACCTGTTCTGTGATAATTCCTTTCTTACCAAGCAATGCTACTCTCAATTTCTCCAGTTGTTCCAAATCATTCGCGTTTTCAATTTTTTGCAGAGCATCCTTTTTCAGCTGTTCGAACATCTTGTACACCTCCAGATATGTATTCAGCCAATGCGTCCTTCCATTTTAAAAAACGACCTGATACTAAAAAACCGAATTCTTCACCCATTTGTACCTGCAAATTGACAGCTCTCAATAGACCCCTCTGCTTAGGAGTATAGAAGATTTTGTCTGGTTTTAAATAGGAAACAACCTTTTTCATGAGATCTATCTTGACAAGTTCACCAAATCTTGGATGATAAGGCCCGGCAACGATATTTTTCTCAAGATCACTTGGGATGAACAGACCTATTCTGATTACTTTTACACCACGGGACTGGAGTATTCCAACCATTTTCGAACAAATATCAATGGCTCGGTTAATTTCAAGTGGCTCATATTCTCCTGCTGCATAAAATTGTGAAAGAATAGAATCTCTCAAAACCAACGTTGGATGAATCCTGCATGTTTTTGCACCCGATTCTACAACTCTCCAGGCACTATAAAGATCTTTCTGCTCATCATCGGCGGGTAAACCTACCATGAGATGCAAACCAAAATCCATCTGTGTATCTTTCAGTATCTTGCAAGCATTTTCTATATCGCGAACAGTGTGACCTCTATATGATCTTTTTAAGACTTCATCATCGAATGACTGAACACCCATTTCTATGAAGATCACATTGTGAGCTTTGAGAAACTCAATCTTTCTTTCATCTATCTGGTCTGGTCTTGTGGAGATTCTGATGCCGACGCATGCTCCGTCTTTGACATATTTGTTTGCCCAATCAAGATAAAGTAACTGCAAGGTTTCATCTAAACCTGTAAAGGTACCCCCATAAAAGGCTATCTCGAACTGCCCCAAGCTGAGTCGATAATCTTTTGCCAGTTCATCCAACTGAGAAAGATCAGGAACCTTTGAAGAACCTGTTGTCGATCTCTGGTCA
>JBKBIU010000220.1:0-2818 GCA_046294065.1 Pseudothermotoga sp. | reverse complement strand
GGGGTCACTGGTGCGCCCTTTTTCAGTGGGAGTATGTCCAAATACTGGATCGCCTCTAGTGCAAAAGATAATCTTACCACCTTGGGAATCTATCTTGCCAACTTTGGGACTATCACTTGCTTTATTCGTTACAGTAGGATCTTCTTTGGTGTTCAAAAGAACTCAGAAAACTCTTCTTGTTCTCCTTGGAAGATACAACATGTCGTTGTCTTTGTAATGGGTCTTTTTTCTCTTTTTGGCGGGTTATTTGCCAGAGAATTGATTATCCTGTTTTTTGCCAAACAGCTCCCTGTTGATACTCTTTCATACTTCCAAAAGACAGTAATTTTCTTTGCAAGTCTTATTGGGGGCTTTTTTGTCTTAAGAGCAGTAGAACGAACGGGAATCCTGAAAAAAATCAGAGAATTAGATCTTTCTTTCAACAGCGTTGCAGCCTTTATGTTTCTTTTCTTCTCTATGAGCTTTCTGTATCTGACTTTGAAATACGCTTCCCTGTGAGAGCTGAACGTCTCTGCTTTCATCTTTTTCGCTTCTTCTCTTTGGGTCCTGCAGTTTTTGATTGATCAGATAACAAGATTTCATAAACAGCTCTTGACCTTTGTGATATGATAATAGTGCAAAAAGTGAATATGGAAGATGGGGGAGCTCCTAATCTGGGGCTGAGAGGAAGGTAGAACCTTCGACCCTTTGAACCTGATCCGGGTAATGCCGGCGTAGGGAATCTGAAAATAGACAACCTGCCGGCGTGGCGGGTTTTCTTTTTGGGAGGGATCTTCATGGCAAAGATTACTTGTTCGATCAAGTTTCTGCCACTTGCGACAAGCGGCACAACAGTCCATGCACTTGTTGACAAAGCGATCGAGATCATCAAGAACTCTGGCTTTAGATACCTTGTTGGGCCAAGTGAGACAACGGTGGAAGGTGAGTTTGAAGAAATAGTGGAATTACTTAAAAAGATAGGGATCCAGATGAAGGAACACTGTCCAAGATTCGTCCTTCAGTCATCTTTCGATGTGGCAAGAGATGGTGTTACAATCGATGAAAAGATCAAGCATTATCGTTGAACTGATCTTTGCAGTCAGTCTGGTGATTTTTTGGCAACTGGCACCTGTTCCCAGCTATATACTTCCAAAACCTACACGCTTGGTGACCGAATTCTTGGCTCAAAGAACAGTGATCATGAATCATCTCAAAATAACGCTTTACGAAGCTTTCACAGGTTTTGCTTTGGCATTGATCATTGGTGAACTGTTGGCAGTAACGATGTACCTTGTTAAGATCGTCGCAAGAGTTCTGCTTCCCATGATCGTTTTAACACAGACCATACCTATTACTGTCGTTGCACCATTGATAGTCATCTGGTTTGGTTTTGGAATACAGGCAAAAGTTGGAACAGTAGCTTTTCTCTGCTTCTTTCCCATAGCAATAAACACCTACGAAGGCCTTAAGACTGTCGATCCGCAAAAATTAGAACTTTTAAAGGTTTACAAAGCCAGATGGTACCAAAAGCTACGGTTTTTGTACATCCCCCATACAGTTCCACACATTTTTTCCGGTATGAAAATAGCCGTGACCTATGCCTTCACTGCCGCCATACTGGCTGAATGGATGGGTGCCCAAGCCGGACTTGGAATCTACACTATAAGGGCACTGAACAGTTTTCGTGTTGACAGAGTCTTTGTTGTCGTTGCTTTGACCATAATCATAACACTGGTTTGGTTTCTTGTCGTGGATCTGCTATCCAAGAAAATAGCTCCTTGGGCTTACAGAGGTGAAGGAGGTGCTGAAAAATGAGAAGGTTTTCCGTAGTTACTTTGCTGGTTTTGGTTACATTGGTCTTTGCTCAGAAAATCACTTTGGTGCTCGATTGGTATCCCAACACTAACCACACTGGGTTCTACGTGGCACTTGAGAAGGGGTTTTTCAAAGAGGAAGGTTTGGAGATCTCAATAGTCCAACCAATAAAACTTAGCACGGAGCAGCTTGTAGCGACTGGAAACGGTGAATTTGGCATTAGTTTCCAGGAATACGTTACCTACGCAAGAGCCGAAGGTATGCCCATAGTCTCCATCGCAGCGATCATCCCGCACAACACCAGTGGTTTTGCCTGGCTCAAGGGAACGATGCAATCACCAAAAGATTGGGAAAACAAGATCTATGGTGGCTGGGGCACGGAATTAGAAGAGGCTGTGTTGAAAACCATAGCAAAAAGATATGGGATAGATTACGGAAAAATCAAGATTCAGGACGTTGGCCAGATAGATTTTGTCACCGGATTAAGACAAAGGATCTTTGACTTCCAATGGGTGTTCTACGGCTGGTCGGTGATCGGTGCTAAACTTCAAGGATTAGATGTGGATTTCATATATATGACTGATATCGATGAAGTTTTCGATTACTACACACCAGTGATCATCACAAGTGAAAAAATCATAAGAGAATCACCAGAACTTGTGAAAAAGTTTTTAAGAGCCTCGTCGAGAGGTTATCTGTATGCTGTCGATCACCCAGAGGAATCTGCCAGAATCTTGCTCAAGTACTCACCAGAACTGGACGAGAGATTAGTTATAGAATCTCAGAGATATCTTTCCACAAAATACATTGAAGGGACCACCAAGTGGGGCTATCAAGATCCAAAGATTTGGAGGAGGTTCTACGAGTGGATGAAAGAGAACGGATTAGTTGGGCAACTGGAAATAGAGAAAGCCTTCACGAACGAGTTTTTGCCCTGAAGGTAGAAAATCTTGCAGTATCTTACAACGGACTTTTGGCGGTTGAAAAGATCGATCTGGCTGTGGAAAAAGATGAAGTTATAGCC
>JBKBIU010000219.1:0-2824 GCA_046294065.1 Pseudothermotoga sp. | reverse complement strand
TGCCTGATACAAACATTCCTGCGACGACGGCCCTTGGCACGATTCACCCGCTGGGGAGGCAATTGGCTCTCAAATGTGGTGCAAATGTCATAATGCCTAATTTTACTCCTGTACCTTATCGCTCCTTATATACTTTGTATCCAAATAAGATATGCATTTTTGAGAGCGACACCGCCTGTGGAGAATGCACGAAAGAGCTCATAAGATCTGCTGGTTACACGGTAAGTAATGATTTTGGATACAGGAGGAAGTTCTATGAACGTGTCACATGCAGGTTTTAGAAAATATATAGCCATAACGGGTCGTAGAAATGTTGGAAAATCTTCTCTGATAAACGCTATTGCCCGTCAGGATGTGGCAATTGTCAGTGAAATACCGGGGACGACGACAGATCCAGTATACAAGACTCTTGAGATACAACCTATTGGTCCTGTCACTCTGATCGATACACCTGGGATAGATGATGAAGGAATCGTGGGTCAGAAACGAGTCGAGAGGGCAAAAAGGTCACTTTACAGGGCTGATGTGGCGATTTTGGTTGCCGATGACCGACCTTCTTGCTATGAAGAGATGCTAACGGACATTTTCAGAGAACTTGAGATACCCTTTTTGGTGGCTTTGAATAAAGTTGATCTTCAACGGAATGGACTTGTGAGTCTGTATGAATCTTTTGGTGTGCCAGTTGTTGAAGTTTCTGCCAAAGAAAGAAGAAATATTGACACATTGGTTGAAAGACTCTCTGAGATAATTCCCGTGGAGGAAGAAAAGCCCTTGATAGGACATTTGCTCAAAGATACGAGGACGGTTGTTCTTGTGGTCCCAATAGATAAAGCAGCACCCAAAGGTAGACTGATCATGCCCCAAGTAGAAGTGATAAGAGAAGTGATAGATTTTGGAGGGACTGCTGTCGTAACAAGAGATCATGAGCTTCATGATACCCTCACGAAGCTTTCGAATTGTGTAGATTTGGTCGTCACAGATTCTCAAGTTGTAATGAAAATTGAGAAGATAGTACCAAAGGAGATACCTTTGACGACTTTTTCCATACTGGAAGCGGCAAACAAAGGTGATCTTGAATTCTTTCTAGAAGGCATTGAAAAACTCAAGGTACTAAAGAACAACGATCCCATTGCAATCGTTGAAGCTTGTTCTCACGTACCAACTTGTGACGACATAGGAAGAGTAAAAATACCAAAGTGGATAGAAGAAAAAATGGGCATGAAATTTCAGTATAAGTTCTTCGCTGGTAAAGAGTTCCCAGATCTTGAACAGTTACAAGATTGCAAATTGGTAGTACATTGCGGTGGTTGTGTATTAACAAGGAGCGCATTCATGCGCCGCATGACTTGGGCAAAGCGTTTGAAAATTCCGGTTGTTAACTACGGTATGCTGATCTCTCATCTGCATGGTATTTTGAATCGAGTGATAGAACCCCTTTTGAAATAAAAAGCAGGCTTTCGCCTGCTTTTTATTCTTTGAGAATTTCTTCGATACGGTTCATAACTTCGTCGCTGAGCTTTTCTTTTACTTCAATGGCTTTGATATTCTCATCAAACTGTTCGGTTCTTGATACGCCTAAGATAACGCTTGATACACGTGGATTTTTCAGTATCCAGGCTATTGCCAGCTGAGATAGAGTACAGTTTAGTTCTTGTGATATCTCTTTGAGTTTTAGAAGTTTGGAAAAGGTCTTTTCACTGAGTAATCCTGTTTCTTCAAATCTTTTTTTGAGCCATTCGTACCTTGCAAGCCTCGAATCTTGAGGTATACC
Source organism: Pseudothermotoga sp. (assembly GCA_046294065.1). Taxonomy (GTDB): domain Bacteria; phylum Thermotogota; class Thermotogae; order Thermotogales; family DSM-5069; genus Pseudothermotoga_B. Next base: position 1,053 of record JBKBIU010000219.1, on the reverse strand, counting down.
CTGCAAATATTTACCACTGAGCAGTCCAGATGCAAGTGGGCTGAACGTCGTCAGACCCATCCCATATTTTTCATATATGGGTTGATATTCTTTTTCTACCCTTTCCCTCACCAACATGTTATATTGAGGTTGCTCAACGATTGGTGGAATACAATTCAATTCTTTTGCTGTTTGATGAGCTTTTTCTAATTCTTCGGCACTCCATTCCGATGTACCCCAATACAGTGCTAAGCCACTTCTCACAATCTGATCCATTGTCCAAACTACTTCTTCCATCGGTACTTCTGGATCTGGCCTGTGACAATACAAAAGGTCAACATAATCCAGCTGAAGCCTTTTCAAGGAAGCCCATGTGCCCTCGAGCAAATGCTTTCTTGAAAGACCTTTGTCGTTTGGGCCATCTCCTCCCCAGAAGATTTTGGTGGAGATGACTAAATCAGATCTTTTGTATGATTTTATTATCTCTCCCAACATAGATTCTGCCATCCCATTTGCGTATGCCTCTGCCGTATCGATGAAGTTTATACCATTTTGTACAGCTTTCTTTACTAGCTCCTTAGCAGAACCAAGATCGAGTTGATTGCCAAAGGTGATCCACGATCCCAAAGACAGTTCACTGATTCTTATGCCCCATTTTCCAACTTTTCTGTACTCCATCTTCACACCTCCCTTGTTCGCTATACTAATTATACCAAATTTGTCTAGATTTTAGTGAAAGGTTTTTGTTGCGCAAAAATCAACTAACTATGATATACAATAACAACAGGTCGGAGGTGTTTAAGCTGGCTGACTTTTTTTCCTGGGTGGTTTTTCTGAGCACGCTCGGTACCGTAGCTTTCGCGTGGGGACTCTTTCTCTCCAACACGGCTCAGAGAACCCCAAAGCAAGAAGAGTATGAAAAACTTGAAGAAAGGATACTTGAGCTGATGGGGCAGTTCAGACATATCTCATCGGTCAGGCTGCAAATGCTTGACAAGAAGATAGAAGAGCTCAAGAAATTGATCAAGGAAGCCAATACATTGTATGCCTCTCTATGTACTCAGGAAACAAAGT
>JBKBIU010000218.1:0-2830 GCA_046294065.1 Pseudothermotoga sp. | reverse complement strand
TTGCTCATTGGAAAATCATCTTTGGTATGAAAGCCCTCACCGTCTTATTGGGATCGACAAGTTGGCTCACCTGAATATCTACCACAAGACTGGATAACATATAAGCCTTATCAAATGAAATCTTTAGTCGATCGGACAGAAACCTGACCGCTTGAGCCGTCACTTCCCTGAAAGCCTCATTTATATCTGGCAAGGAAACCAGTATGAAATAACCTTCCTTTGTTTCAACAACAGGCCATTCAAGCTCCATGTCAACAACCTCTGTTTTTACTGTCACCTTTGAACCAACTTCACAGGCAGAAACGCAAACCTCACCATCTGCCATCAGTGCGTGCACATCTCCCAAAGCTAAGAGGGCACCCTCTTGGAAGATCGGTAGATAGAGAATATTTCCTGGCTTAATATGCTTAGTATCCATATTTCCACCGTGCTTGTGGGCTGTACCAGTTGGAAACTCACCATCTTGTGGTGCTACACCAATGACACCGATCATGGGATCTATTGGTAGTCTAAAATTATCAAAATGAACAAAATTGTTCTTGATTTGGAGAATCTTTGCCTCAAACCCCCTGACAACATCGGGCAATACTCCAAAACCTTCTTCGGCAACTATGATACCTCTATCAAGAATTTCTATATCCAAGATCTTAACTTCAAGCGTCTTCCCAATCTGTGCGTTCTTAACGAATACAGGACCTGTCGCAGGATTAACTTTAGAAAAATCAAGATTTGCTGTGTCCTCTTCATTTTTGACTTGACCTCCAAGGGCATCGATAGTTTCAAAGATAACTGTATCTCCTGGTTCGATTATTTCTACAGGCTGCATTGAAGGTGAAAAGGCATAGATACAATTCGATGATTTGACCACTTTCATTTTCTTTCCTCCTGTGAATATTTTTCTTTACCCCAAAGTTCTTCAAGCCTTTTTTTGATATTTACTTCCTTCCCAATTTCCTTGGGTACGTAGATTTTGATCTTTCTCAGTTCATCGGGCATATAACTTCTTTTTACAAAACCTCCGACTTCATGAGGATAAATATACCCGTCACCATAACCAACATTTTTCATCATTTTTGTAACTGGGTTCCTTAGAAAAAGTGGAACTTGAAGATTAGCCGACTGCTTCGCAATCTCTTTAGCCGCTTGGACCGCTAAGTAGACCGAATTACTTTTCGGTGCCGCAGCAAGATAAATTGCGGCTTGAGTAAGATTTAAGACGCACTCAGGTAGACCTACATACTCAACAGCTTGAGCTGCAGCCACCGCAACAAGTAATGCCATAGGTTCGGCCAGACCGATGTCCTCGCTTGCTAAAATTACCATTCTCCTTGCTATGAACTTTGGGTCCTCTCCTGCTTCGATCATTCTCATCATATAATACAAAGCAGCATCAGGATCGCTACCTCTCAAACTTTTTATAAAAGCAGAAGCGAAATCGTAGTGTTCCTCACTTCTGTATCCCTGCGGTTTATAGCTTGTACTGGCTTGTAAAACCTTCGAATCAAGGACTTTTTCATTCATGTTCTTAGCAGTTTCGATCGCCATTTCAAGCGCATTTAATGCAAATCGTGCATCACCTTGAGAAAGTTGAGCTATTGATTCAAAGACTTCTTCGTTCACTGATATTCCATAGTTTGCAATCTTTTGGTCTACTACCAAAGCTTTTTTCATGATTCTCACCAAATCATCGTTGGAAAGGGGCTTGAGAAAAATCACCCTACACCTTGATAACAAAGGAGGAATAATTTCAAAAGAAGGGTTCTCTGTCGTCGCGCCTACCAGTGTTATTGTTCCATCTTCTACTTTGGAAAGTAACAAATCTTGTTGAGCTTTGTTAAGACGGTGGATTTCATCTATAAAAACCACCGTCTGTTTTCCGTATCGTCTCATCTCTTGAGCACGATTCATCGCTTGCTTGATCTCGGCGGCACCATGAAGAGCCCCGCTGAAAGCATAGAATTCAGCGTTGACGTATTTTCTTATAAGCTCTGCAATCGAACTTTTTCCACAACCAGGTGGGCCATATAGAATACAAGAAAATATGGTCCCTTTTTCGAGGGCTTTACGCAATATTCCGTCTTTTCCCATCACATGATTTTGGCCAACCAAATCTTCAATATTCTTAGGTCTGACCCTTTCTGCAAGAGGTTTGTTTTCATCCATCTGCGGGTCAAAGACCATTTTAGGACCCCCAAGATGGGCAGGTTACTAACCCACCCATCAGACTTTAAAGAATTCAACGGTTGCCGCCAATCCTTCCACGAGTGTCGTCGTTGGAGACCAACCCAATTCAGAGTTCGCCCTTGATGCGTCAAGAATACTTCTTCGTATATCTCCTTCTCGATGAGGAGCGTAGGTCGGTTGCCTCTTGTATCCTGTTATCTGAGCGAGCATTTTAAAGAGTTCGTTAACGGAGGTACCAATACCTGTCCCTATGTTGTATATGCCACTAGCATTTTCTTTCATGGCAAGTAAGTTGGCACGAACAACATCTTTTACGTACACATAGTCCCTTACATATTCACCATCTCCAAAGATGAAGACTTCGTCATTCTTGATCATCCTCGAAGAAAATATTGCAACGACACCTGCTTCACCATTTGGGTCTTGTCTGGGACCGTAAACATTTCCATATCTCAAGGACACGTAATTCAAGTTTTTCTCCTTTTTATAGAAATCAAGATACATCTCTACAGATCTTTTAGCTATTCCATAGGGAGATATTGGACAGGGTACCGTGGCTTCGTTGGTTGGTACTGGTGCGTTCTCTCCATAGATTGCTCCACCCGTCGAAGAAAAGATGAATTTCTTCACACCGTATTTCACACTC
>JBKBIU010000217.1:0-2843 GCA_046294065.1 Pseudothermotoga sp. | reverse complement strand
GGCCCATTCAGGTGGGTTGCCCTCTCTGGAGACCCTCAGGATATCTACGAAACAGATAAAAAGGTCCTTGAGTTGTTTCCACATGATGAACATCTAAAAAGATGGATAGACATGGCACAGAAGAAGATCCATTGGCAGGGTTTGCCTGCGCGGATTTGCTGGCTTGGGCAGGGTGAAAGAACGAAGATGGGACTTGCCATGAACGAAATGGTCAAAAAGGGTGTGCTAAAGGCACCGATCGTGATCGGCAGGGATCATCATGATACAGGATCTGTAGCGTCGCCTTACAGAGAAACGGAAGCTATGAAGGATGGTAGCGATGCAATAGCAGATTGGCCGATTCTGAATGCTTTATTGAACACTGCCAGTGGTGCTACATGGGTTTCTGTTCATCATGGAGGAGGTGTTGGGATAGGTTACTCAATTCATGCTGGTATGGTGATAGTTGCAGATGGAACAGATTTGTCAGCCAAGAAACTTGAACGTGTCTTGACTAATGATTCTGGAATAGGTGTGATCAGACATCTTGACGCAGGGTATGAAATTGCCTACGAGACTGCAAGAAAAAAGAATTTGAAATATCCCATGGTAGATTGAGCAGGAGGTTATGAAATGTTGGAAGGTTTAATAAACTTTATCGAACATACTGCTTTTGGCTCTGTTACCTTCGGGAATCTAATAATGTATGTCGTTGCCGGCTTGCTTTTATACGTTTCCATAAAGAAAGACGCCGAGCCACTCTTGTTGATACCCATAGCATTTGGCATCATTATCGCAAACATTCCACCACACTTGACTGGCATTTTGGATGAGGGCGGATTGATCTGGTACCTGAAAAAAGGTGTGAGTACCGGTATTTTCCCACCGTTAATCTTTCTTGGCGTAGGTGCATTAACTGATTTCTCATTCATGCTGTCTTATCCTATAACCATATTTCTCGGGGGTGCTGCTCAAATTGGTATTTTCGTAAGTTTCATCCTTGCCAGTGCATTTGGTTTTGATATCAAACAGGCAGCATCAATAGGCATAATAGGGGGCGCAGATGGTCCCACGGCCATTTATTTAACGACCAAATTTGCCCCAGAATTGCTATCGGCTATAGCGATTGCTGCTTACTCTTACATTGCACTCATACCTATCATGCAGCCAGTGGTGGTAAAGTTATTAACAACGAAAAAGGAAAGAATGATAAGAATGTCTCCACCGAGGCGCGTTACACGTTTGGAAAGAATAGCCTTTCCTGTGATTGTTACAATCGTTGCAGCCATCGTGGTACCGCAGGCTCTGCCTCTGATAGGTATGTTAATGCTCGGGAATCTTTTCAGAGAAGCCGGCAATGTTAAAAGGCTGGTTGAAGGCGCAAGTAGATTCATTCTTGATTCGGTGACAATAATATTGATGCTTTGCGTTGGCGCTTCTGCTAGGGCAGAACTTTTTCTACGTCCACAAAGTTTGACCATATTTGGTATGGGAGCCTTTGCCTTCGTCTGTTCCATGGCTAGTGGAGTCTTTTTTGCCAAGTTTATGAACCTGTTTCTCAAGAATAAAATAAATCCTTTGATAGGAGCAGCCGGGGTTTCCGCAGTGCCTATGTCGGCCAGAGTCAGTCAAAGGATCGCGAGCGAGGAAGATCCAACGAATTTCATACTCATGCATGCAATGAGCCCCAACGTGGCTGGTGTCATTGGATCAGCCGTAGTTGCAGGTGTTTTTCTATCTCTCATCAATTAAGGAGGTTTAATGATGAAAAAACAGTATGAAATTAGGATAAATTATTCATGGTGTAAAAAGTGCGGAATATGCTATCATTTTTGCCCAACAGGCGCGATTGGAAAAGGTGAACTGCTCAAGCCTGTTGTAGTGGATGCTACAAAATGTATAGGTTGTTTGATGTGTGAAAATCTGTGTCCAGATTTTGCCATCGTTATAGAAGAAAAAGAACCTGCACGGGAGAGTGTTCAAAATGGCTGAAAGAGTTTTGATGCAAGGAAATGAAGCGTGTGCACTCGGTGCCATAAGAGGTGGCTGTAGATTTTATGCGGGATATCCTATAACTCCTTCTTCAGAGATTGCAGAAACTATGGCAAGAGAATTGCCAAAGGTGGGTGGAGTCTTTATTCAAATGGAAGATGAAATTGCAAGTGCGGCAGCTATCATCGGAGCTTCACTTGCTGGTACTAAATCGATGACAGCTACCAGTGGACCTGGTTTCAGCTTGATGCAAGAAGCAATTGGTTACGCAGTTATGACGGAAACACCCTGCGTTTTTGTGAATGTGATGCGAGGAGGACCTTCCACGGGGCTTCCAACACAACCAGCTCAGGGAGATATAATGCAAGCAAGGTGGGGTACACATGGAGACCATGAAATCATAGCTCTGTATCCATGGAGTGTTGGTGAAACCTATTCACTTATCATAAAGGCTTTCAACTACGCAGAGTACTATCGTACTCCTGTTATCTTCTTAATGGATGAAGTTTTGGGTCACATGAGAGAAACCTTTGAACTTCCAGATGACAAAGAAATAAAGATAGTTCCAAGATTGACAGACAATGAGCTATCAGAAGAAGAAATTTACACACCCTTTTCTGAACAAGACTTTGCAGAACCAACTCCAACACCACTTGTGGAAATGGGAAAAGCAAGGTTTCACGTCTCAGGCCTTGTTCATGACGAATCAGGTTTCCCACAAGCAGGCTTCGAGGTCAGTGATAAATTAGTAAGACGCCTTTCCAATAAAATAAGAGTTCATGCAGATCAAATAGCCATGTACGATGAGTATATGACTGAAGATGCTGAAATCCTTGTTTTAGCCTATGGATCCGTTGCAAGAAGTGCCATAA
>JBKBIU010000216.1:0-2854 GCA_046294065.1 Pseudothermotoga sp. | reverse complement strand
CATTCTCATTTGTTCCTGTGTTATCGGTCCATCCTGCTCCAAGATTTGCACCTAGCTCAAGTCCATCATTCAGGCGGACTGCAAAACTTGCCCAATTCCAGAAAGTAGAATATTTCCAGACGCCCCTTCCAAAATCAAGTGTTGCAAAGGTCTCTTTCAAGTCCAAGTTGTACTTTTTATCAGACACAACTATTTCACCTTGTGCCGACAGGCAAAATTGTTTACTCGTGTATTGGAATCTATTCCAGCTCCATGGAACGACCACATTCAAGGATTCGCTGTTGCCATGAAGTACCTCGATATGAGCCTTTATGTTCTTTTTTTCGGAAGTTGTCAGTTGTGTTTCTAAGATGGTCTTCCCAGAGTATCTTATGAAACTTACCTTCATCCTCTTTGAATCGAAAACTACAGTTTCATCTACTCCATCTGGTAAATTACAGCCTTTTCCAAAGGGAGTTAGAACGGTTTCTTCAATGAACTCCTTGGTATGAAAATCCAAGAGATAGCAAAAGACGATTCCAAGATAGTCGATATTTGATATCGTGACAGAAAAAAGGCAATCTTTGTTGAAGACAGCCCAGTAATTCCATTTCTTCTTTCTGAAAAAATGACCCCTGAGATTAACTCTGATCAAGGGCTTCCTTGACCAACCCAGTGCCGATGGGTTTAACTTTCCATTCTTCAAGCAAAGGTCCACAGGTTCAATTATTTCAATACTTTCCCTTTTCAAAGGCATTCACCTCTTATTTTCTCTAACAGATCTGTCGCGGTCTTAGTAGAAGCAATGCCGCCAAGTCCTGTTTCTCTGAGTTCCTCCGGCAGAGATCTACCAACCCTTGCCATCGCTTCAATAACTTCGTCCAATGGTATCACACTCTTTATTCCGCACAGCGCCATCTCTGCTGTCGTGATAGCTATATTCACCGCCACCGCATTTCTTTTCACACACGGTATTTCAACAAAACCTCCTACAGGGTCACAAACAAGTCCCATGAGAGACTTCAAAGACAAGGCAGCAGCATGAGAAACTCTCTCACTGTCTTTCGACAAACTGTACACAGCCATTGCACTTGCCATAGCTGTTGCGGTACCTATCTCTGCTTGACATCCAGCTACCGCTCCAGAGATAGAAACCTTTTGGGCTATGCACTTACCGATTGCACCGGCAACTATCAAAGCATCAACAAGAAAATCTATGGAAATCTTCTTGAATCTACTCAGGGCGTATGCCATGGCTGGAACTATTCCGCAAGAGCCTGCCGTAGGACATGCCACTATTCTACCCATCGCAGCATTTGCTTCAACAACAGAAAGCGCAGTAACAGTTGCAAAGTAGTTAAACTCTCCCATCATCTGAGGTTGCCATTTACTGAACAGATGACCATTATCACCGCAAAGACCGGTCAAAGTCTTCTGAGCTCGCCCATAATTTTTTTCGCAGATATCAAGCATGGCATCTAATATGATTCGAGTTTTGCTTCTCAACTCTATTGGATCTGATCCGTCTTCCAACATCTGAGATAACAAAACTACCTCATGCAACGGTTGATTTATTTTTTCTTCCAGTGAAATCAATTCACCAAATTTCATAGAATCATCTCACCAAAATTCTACAAGAAATCATCTTTGGGTACAAAATAGCACTCAAAAATACAAGGAAGTTCTAAGATTTCATCGAGGTTCTCTGGTGGCGAGTCGAGTTCGATTATTGTTAGGGCTTTCGCCTCAAGCAGATTTATCCTTCTCAGGTACAGGTTGGCAATGTTAGCTTTTATTCTGCTCAGGATTTTAGAAAGAGCACCGGGTTCATCCTTGTTTACTATCATCAAGGTGTCATATTCCCAAGCCAAATCACATTCAACATCATCTATCTTGGTGATTTTAATCGCTCCGCCACCAACAGAAGAACCCTCTACCTCGTGCTGATCTTTCTGTGTCTGAACCTTGATTTTCACCGTATTAGGATGTACATCCCCTAGATCGGTTGTAATAAAAGAGTATTCCAGGTTCACTTTTTTTGCCAAAGTATGTGAATCTTTGATTCTCTCATCGTCGTATTTCAAGCCCAGGATACCTGCCAACAAGGCCTTATCGGTTCCATGACCTTTAAAGGTCTTGGCAAAAGAACCGTGCATGTGGAATTCAACGTACTTAGGTATCTGTCTCATCATTTTGTGGACGAACTTTGAGATTCTCATTGCACCTAAGGTATGAGAACTGGATGGCCCAACCATCACAGGGCCTATGATCTGCAGAAAATTCACTCCATCACCTTCAATAGAAAAGTTTTGCCAAGCTTCTCAAATGTTCATCTACCATTTTTACATTGATCATCGTTTCGGAATAGGGCACCTCTGTTACAGTCAATCCTCTCATACCAAGTGCGTGATAGACTCTTGCCGATTTGATCATCTCGACGGCGCGTGTTGACATCTGTGTTGCAATTATTCGGTCCATACAGACGGGGCTACCGCCTCTTTGTAGATACCCAAGATTTGTGTATCTCCATTCTATTGAAATGTCCCTTAGTCTTTTTTCAATGAACATTCCTATCACCTGAGCTGCCGATGTTTTTTCATCTGCACCGGTGATCTCGTACATTTCCTTGGGTAGAAGCGCACCACTCTCAACAACAACGATGGAGAATCTCTTCTGGCTCTCATATCTACTGCGAATTTTGTTCAGAAGATCCTCTTGATCAACAGATTCGGCATTTGTCACAACATAATCTGCCCCACCGGCAAGACCCCCGGTTACCGCTATCCAGCCACCAGGTTTTCCCATCGTTTCAACGATCATAACCCTGTGATGAGATTCAGCGGTTGCATGAAGTATATCCAATGCTTCTCTGACG
>JBKBIU010000215.1:0-2862 GCA_046294065.1 Pseudothermotoga sp. | reverse complement strand
AAGTGTATGTGTCCCGCTGTAACCATCTTTATTTTGAAACCAAGTCTTTTCAGTTCGATACACACAGCACCTTCAAGTCCACTAGTGCACAGAGCAACAAACTCCACCTCAACACCTCTGTGGTTGATTGTAACAAATATTGCCTACTTAGTCTATGAAAAAGATGAGCATTATGGAAATGAAGGCTTAGGAAATGAAAAAGTTCAAAACATCACTTTTGGTAGGTTCATGTTTGAAGGATTAATAGTCTGAATCAAAAGGCTTTGTATTTAAACTGTTTACCCTATGGGTGAAGACACCTTGCTAATTTAAACTTATCTTGTTTTAGAGTTTTCTTGAAAAGTCTGAAAGTAGAACGCTTATTAAATCGGCATTAGTTAGCCTTGCTAATATTAAACATGGTACAATTGTTATGGGAGGTGAATTTTTTGTTAGAAAGCAAAATTGTCGAGCGACTCATGAACAAGGGTGTCAGCAATGGGGCGGATTTTGTAGAGATCTTTGCCGAGGACAGAGCCAGTACGGAAATGACTATGATCGATGGGAGAGTAGAAGTTGCTAGCAGCGGCCGTGAGTTCGGGATAGGTTTAAGAGTTTTCAAAAATGAGCAGCAAGTATATGCATACACAAATGACGTTTCTGAGAAGCAGCTTTCTTTGATGCTTGATAGGTTGATGGATGCACTTGAAATCAAAGGTGATGTAGAAAGATCGATCAACATGATGAACAAAGATGTAAAAAACTCGCATTTAGTCTTCTTCTATCCTCAAGAAGTTTCAAAATCTGAAAAGGCAAAGATCATGAAAAAGGCACATGAAGGGGCAAAGAACTATTCAAATCTCATAAGCCAAGTTGTCATAAGATATTGGGATTATGACCAAAGAATCTTTTTAGCCAACTCAGATGGTTTGATCGCACAAGACCGTCGTGTTCGAACAAGGTTAATGGTCAGTGCCGTTGCCACGAAGGACTCTGATCAGGAATCAGGATTTTTTGGTCCAGGGGCAGCAATGGGGATAGAGTTTTTCAATTTGATCGACCCTTATGACATAGGTGCCGAAGCAGCAAGAATAGCTGACAGAATGGTTAGAGCAGAGTACGCACCCGCGGGGAAGATGCCAGTCGTCATCTCAAATGCCTTTGGAGGTGTCATATTCCACGAGGCTTGCGGCCACGCACTTGAGGCAACTTCTGTTGCAAAGGGCGCGTCTGTCTTCGCAGGGAAGCTGGGCCAAAAGATTGCTTCCGATTGTGTGTCTGCTGTAGACGACGGCACAATACCAAATGCTTGGGGATCAAACAATATTGATGACGAAGGAACCCCAACACAGAGAAACTTACTCATAGAGAACGGTGTTCTTAAAACATACCTTGTCGATCGCTTCCATTCTAAGAAAATGGGTATACAACCCAACGGATGTGGTCGAAGACAAAATTACAAATTTGCCCCAACCTCGAGAATGAGTAACACCTTCATACTTCCAGGAAAGTATCTGCCAGAAGAGATAATCGCCGCAACAGATTATGGGTTGTATGCAAAGACAATGGGTGGAGGATCGGTCCATCCTGCCACGGGCGAATTCAACTTTGCCGTCGCTGAAGGTTATCTGATAGAAAAAGGTAAGATAACAAAACCTGTTCGTGGTGCCACACTAATAGGCAAGGGATCGGATGTAATTCAAAGGATCGACATGGTTGGAAATGACCTGTCACGTGGACAGGGAATGTGTGGATCGATGTCGGGGAGCGTTCCAGCAGATGTTGGACAGCCCACGATCAGGGTGACCGAACTCATAGTCGGGGGGCGAAACAGATGAGAATAGAAGATTTTAAAGACAGAGTTTTTTTATATGCAAAGGAAAAAGGCTTCGATGAATGCGAACTTCGTTTCACCAGGGAAAGAGAGTTTGGAGTTGTCGTGAGTAAGCAAAATATTGACAATTACAACGATGCAGATTCTTTGAGAGTCACATTCAAGGGCTTGAAAGATTCAAAGGCTGCTTTTTCTTCCTGTGAGATCGTCGATGAAAATTCTGTGCAATTCTTGGTGAACAGTGCCTATGAGAATTTTTTAGTGACCGATACATTAGAAGAAGACTCTATCCACGACGGTTCTGGTGAATACTCTAATCCACAGCATTTTGAAGACGAATTTGAAAAAATACCTGTTAAGAGCAAGATAGAATTTGCAAAAGTCATGGAACAAAAGGCAATGGCCTTTGATAAACGTATAGCTATGGTGATGATGAGTGTATATTCCCATGAAAGATACGAAATCTCCATATTCAACACTAAGGGGTTATCTCTTTCAGAGAGTGCTGGTCTTGGAGCTGCTTATTTGTATCTTGTTGCGTCCGACGGGAAAAAGCCAAAAAGAGGTTTTAAAGTGAGATTTGGATCAAAGCCCAATGACATCGATCCAGAAAAGATAGTCAACGAAGCAGCTCAGGAAGCGCTCTTTCAACTTGGTGCAGAAAGTATTCCATCCGGTAAGTACAGAGCAATTCTCAGACGGGATGTGTTTTCAGAGTTACTTTTCGCTTTTATGCCAATTTTTTCTGCCGAATTGGTACAAAAAGGTTTATCACCCTTGAAAGGTAAGCTCAATTCAAAAATTGCCAGTGAAAAACTCACCATCGTCGACGATCCATTTTTTGACAAAGCGCCGATAAAACGCTCCTTTGACAACGAAGGAGTACCAACGATGAGAAAAACCTTCGTTGACCAAGGTATCTTGACGACATATTTTCACTCTCTCAAGTCTGCAAGAAAAGATGGTGTCAAACCTACAGGCAGTGTTTTCACCTACAAGTGTGCACCATTGAATGTAGTTGTCCCAGCAGGTCAGAAGAGTTACGAAGA
>JBKBIU010000214.1:0-2863 GCA_046294065.1 Pseudothermotoga sp. | reverse complement strand
AAAAACAAGGGGCATCCAATGCCCCTTGTTTTTTGACGTGCTTTAATCGAATTTTTTCAAAGATTAAATATTCTTGATATCCAATTGCTGAGATTCACAGATTGTTCTCATGTACTATCCTTGAATGCCTCTCACGATTTGGGCTTATACTATCAGTTGATAATCGTCAGGAAATTGAACAACTACATTTCACATTTCAAAATCAAGATGAGTAATTACTGCATATTCTATAACAGTTTTATTCCAGCCTTTCTGAACCTGATATCAATCGTTCCACCCACAGCATCACTTGATAGCTCCCACAGTGATCCCCTGCAGAAAATACCTTTGGAACGCAAAAAAGACTATCAGCATTGGAATAGCTGCATAAGTTGCACTTGCCATGTGTAGAGCGTACTCCATAGGGATCTCTTCACGTATCATAACAAGACCCGCTTGAAGTGTTTTCATAGCGGTCGTATTTGTGACTATCAAGGGCCACAAAAAGTCATTCCACTCATTGACAAAGGTAAAGATTCCAAGAACCGCTATTGCAGGTTTAGATATGGGAAATATGATCCTCCAAAAAGTTTGGAACTCAGTTGCTCCATCTATTCTGGCTGCCTCGATTATTTCGTCTGGCAAAGTTACCATAAATTGCCTCATCAAGAAAACCCCAAAAGGTGCCGCTATGCTCGGTAGGATCAAACCCCAATAAGTATTTATCATTCTCAAGTTAGAAACAATTATGTACAAAGGTATCAGAGTCACTTGATTTGGTATCATCATAGAAGCAATGTAAATCCAGAAAAAGATCTTTGCTCCCGGGAACTTCTTTTTCGCAATCGCATATCCTGCCATGGCACACAGAACTATCCTAACGGCCGTCACAGAACCTGCAACGATCGCACTGTTGAGAGTCCACCTTAGTATATAAGGTCTACCAAGTAATTGCCTGAAGTTAGTCAAAGTCGGATTTTTGGGAAAGATCTCTGGGGGAAACCTCAAGACCAACGTCGGTGGTTTGAGAGCAGTCACAACCATCCAATAAAGAGGTATAAAAGCCATCAAACCAAGAACAAGAAGAATGATCAATGAGATTGTATTTTTGATTAATTTTTTACGGTTCATTTTTGTCATAAAATCACCTCAGTATTGAACATTCGAGCCAAGCCACTTGAACTGAATTATGCCAAGCCCAACTAGAATTACAAACATCACCATAGACATTGCAGATGCCAAACCCAAGTTGTAGTCTCTGAAAGCTGTCGTGTAAACTAGATATGCAACTGTGATTGTGGAAAACTCTGGCCCTCCTTGGGTCATAACGTATATATTCGAAAAGGTCTGAAAATTGGCTATCGTTCCCATTACAAGGGCATACAGAATTGTTGGTTTGAGCAAAGGGATCGTTACCTTTGAAAAGATCTTCCAGGAATTGGCTCCCTCTATCTTTGCTGCTTCAAAGTAATATTCTGGTATAGAAGCCATGGCAGCAGATAAGAGCACAATCGTGGAACCTCCACCCATGATCACTTGCATCATGATAAGTGATGGCATCGCTGTCAACTTATTTCCAAGCCAGATAACAGGATTCAACCCCATTAATTTCATAAAATAGTTCAACAAACCAAAAGTTGGATTGAATATCCAGAGCCAGATCAACGAAATGATCACCGAAGAAGTAACATGAGGCAGATAGAAAATCGTTTTGAAAAACGTCTTTACAGGTTTTCGAAAGGGATATATGAGGACAGTTACAAGCAATGCCTTACCAAGCCAAAGCGGAACCACACCAAAAGTATATATGAAGGTATTGACAAGCGCCTTTTTGAACAACCAATCATCAAAGATCTCTCTGTAGTTTTCCAAACCAATGAAAGTCTTGGAGAAAACATTGTAATCAAACATACTCAAATACACTCCACTACCAACTGGGATCAAGAAAAATATTAAAAATACCACAAAATGTGGTAGCAGAAAAAAATATCCATATCTGCCTTTGTAGATTTTTCTGAGCAAACTCAAGCCATATCACCTCACGAAGAAAGTAAAGGGACGACCTACTGGTCGTCCCAATATCTTATTTAACCTTCTTTAGAATCTTATTCGCTTCTACAACAAAGTCATCTAAAGCCTTCTGAGGTGTCTTTGTCTTTGCGAATGTTGCCTCCAAAGCCGCGACAAAGTGTGCATTCATCTGAGACCATGGAAATTCTTCGCTTCCGAAGAACTCAACACCGTAATTTTCCATGATGTGGGCATATCTTTTTACTTGCTCATTCATATATGGATCGTTTTGATAAAGCGTCTCATTGACAGACTTTCGTGCCGTGAGATACTGAAGAGTTTCAAGCAGGGCGATGTTCTCTTTGTTGGTCATGGATTTGAGAAATTCAAAGATCATGTCTCTTTTCTTTGAATCATTTTTTTGAAAACGATAAAACCACTACCCCTTGCATAGGCTACGGGTCTTTGCCTGCCACGTGTGGGAATGGTGCAATAACCGGATAGAATGCTTCAGAAATACGACCTTCTTTCACATAACGAGTGATCCTGCCTATCTCATAGGGTCCACCAAAGCCTATACTGGCTTTGTGTGTATGGAAATAACTTATTACACCATAAATGTCGAGTGCCTCGGCTCCCTTTGGTGCAACTCCATGTTTCTCTATCAGATCGAGTACAAACTGCAACCCCTTGACTGCCTCGGGGCTGTTGAGTATCACTTCTGATTCATCTTCGTTTGTCAATCTCCCGCCAAAGGCATAAATGAAGTTTAAAACATTATGAACCATATCACCCTTTGCTCCGAGTGCCAGTGCATAGTGATCGACCTTTCCATCACCATCGCTGTCCCAGGTTAATTTCTTACAAACCTCCA
>JBKBIU010000213.1:0-2870 GCA_046294065.1 Pseudothermotoga sp. | reverse complement strand
CGTTCCAAGAGACGTTTTGGAGCAAATAGATCTTTCCTCTCGACGTGTTTAGCCTTCTAACTCGAACCTTGGCGTTGTCTGAATAACACACACTCAAATGAGATTTTGATGCAACGTATCTATAGAGCAAATGACTTTGATCTGAAAGGTTTGCATTCTCTTCCATGGAGAGGATATGTTCCAGAGGAAAGTTTAGAAAGAAAAGCGTACCTTTACCAACTTTGTTTTTCACGAGATTGAGTCCAAGTTGAGAAATTTCAACTTTTTCATCAGATTCTGAGGTGGCTAAGACTGGTACATAGCTTTTGTCCCAGGTTCCACATCTCTCAGTGCTCAGATGCCATGTTGTTCCTGCAAAGGTCACAGCAACTTTCAGAGGTAATGTTTTTGTCAAACCATACCTGAGATCGAGTTTGCAACCGATTAAACTCTCGAGGTTGTGTGACCAGATCCCTTGATGAAAATCATACCTTCCCGAATAATAAGTCAAATAAAGATTCCCGCCGGCGTACAAATACTCCTTAAGATTTTCCCAAGTTGTGGCAAGATATTTTCGCTCACTGGGTAGTATCACCAATTTGTAGTCTTTCCACTTTTCAAATTTTTCTTCTTCGACAAAATCTACGTCGAAACCAGCCTTTGCACAGAGTACGGCTCCCTGTAACATGTGTCTGTAAGTTTCTCTGGGATCATCAAAACTGAATGGATAAGTCTTGTTGTAGTAACTTGGTACAATTATCACAGCTTCTGCTTTCGTAGGTTTGAGTTCTTTTAGATTCTCAACCAGCTTTCGAAACCTGGAAATTTCCTGAGCTGCTGGTTTTGGGGTTCCATCCCTCTTGAGTATTCCAAACCTGAGTTCAAAAGGATGATGAATGTAAGGTTTCATATGGGTGTAATCAAAATCGTTCAGGCACCACCCAAGTGCTCCGATTGCACCGTTGACCAAAGCGTTTATGAGGACTTCTCGGTAGTACAAGGCGATGTTTTCATCCAAAGCTTGGGAAGAAGAGGCACCGAATTCCTCGTAGAGTATGGGAAGGTCGTACTGAGAGAGGTATCTGATTGTAAACTCTGGAATCATTGAATGTCTGTACTCATCTGTTTCACTGAGATAGACATGTGGTCCAAAATAGTCGACGATCTTGGAGAGTTCATTCAGATTGAATCCATTTTCACCACCGAAAACATTCCAACAGCCGTCTCCTGTACCTACAGGCTTGGTTGAATCAACTGACTTTATCGTTTCAACCAACCTTCTTACCCAGTTCAAGACCTTTTGTGGTTCAGCCTGTCCACCGTATAGAGGCATTTCGTTGGAGAGTATGTAACCATAGAGGGCAGAAGAACTCTTGACTCGCTCTGTAACAGATTTGATGAAGAAACATTGCTGTTGCAGCATAAATTCGTCGGTGTACAGGTCTTGACCGTTCCTGAAAGGTGGATCAAAGTTTTCCCCCGACATATGGCCAACAATGAAAGTCAAAAGAGTTTTTAAGCCATGCTTTTCACACAATTGCAAGAATTTAAGGTATCTTGCAATGTGTTTTTCACTCAGTTGATTTGGTTTTGGAAAGAACGTTGGAAGGAAAAGAAAACTTCGGCACAGGTTCATACCCAGGTTCTTCATCTGAATAATTTCATCCTCAATTATCGTTTCGTTGAAATATTGATCTTCCCACATGTACATAGCTCCACTTCTTGACCAGTAATTGATACCAAGTAGGAAATCCATCTTCTTTCACCTCATAAAAAAGAATAGCAAAATGAAGAAAAAGTTCCAATAAAGATACAGAAATGGCACTCGATCTTTAGATCGACTGCAAAAGAAAGACGATCTTGCGATCCATCTTGTTGCTAAGTGAAGATCGAAATATTTGGGCTTGATATGATATACAATAAAGACAATTAAGTAATATATAATATATATTGGTACGAGATCTTAAAAAGCTGAGGGGAGGTATTATTATGAAAAGGTTCTTAGTAGTACTTTTCTTATTTTCAGCGATCGTCACGGTTCTGTCCAGCGAATTGACCATGATACTCTCGGTTACGGGCCCTCATCCAAAAAATTTTAACCCCTATCTCTCAACAGGTCCTGGACCAAATTATGCAGCAGCGGGATTCATTTATGAGACCCTCTACTACGTTAACAACTACACGGGAGAGTTTGTTCCATGGCTTGCAACGGCATACAAATGGAGTGAAGATTTGAAGGCATTGACGCTGGAGATTCGACAAAAGGTTCAATGGTCTGACGGCGTAGACTTCACAGTTGAAGATGTTCTCTTCACCTTTGAAATGCTTAAGAAGTTCCCCGCGCTTGACGTTACAGGCGTTTGGAGATCTGGTCTGAGCAGCGTTGAGAAAGTTGATAGCAAGACGATAAAATTTGTACTTTCAGACGTCAACACGATGTTTTTGTACAATTTGTTTGGTGTTTACATAGTTCCAAAGCACCTATGGGAGAAGGTAGAAGATGCGTCGAAGTTTGCCAACGAGGAACCCATTGGCACCGGGGCATACCTTTTGGAAAGCTTCACACCGCAAGTTTTTGTTTTGAAGAAAAACCCCAACTACTGGCAGGCTGACAAAATTAAGGTGGAGCGGATAAGAGTGCCAGCTTTCAGTGGTAATGAGTCTGCACAACTTGCTGTTGCCAACGGTGAAATCGACTGGGCTGGGATAAACTATCCCCGCATTGAGAATATTCCAAACCCAGATATAAAATACTGGTTTGTGGGTGGTAACCCTGTCTTTGTATTCTTCAACCTGGAAAGAGAACCATTCAACGATGTGAGGTTCAGAAGGGCCGTTGCACACGCCATTGACACTGATCAACTGATCAGAATTGCTATGACCAATTATGC
>JBKBIU010000212.1:0-2877 GCA_046294065.1 Pseudothermotoga sp. | reverse complement strand
CAAATGATGAGCATGGCTATAACTCTTTGGTCTTTCATACCGATTTCTACAGCCCTGAGGAGCAAGAGTTTGGCGTTGTCATACCTTTCCAGGTTCAAAAGTGTGGATGCCAAGTTCACATAAGCCGGTGCGTAATCTTTATCGAGTTCCATCGCCTTTCGGTAGCATTCGATTGCCTTTGCAGTCTTTTCCATCCTTCTGTACACATTGCCTAGATTGTTCCAAACTTCTGGACTTTGATGTAGGTCCAGACACTGTTTATAGAGTTCTTCAGCCTCGTTTAGTTCACCCTTTTCAGCCGCTTTGTAAGCCCTTTTGAACAATTCTTCAAAATTCATTTGATCAATCCCCGTGTGTAGTAAATGGTATCTGAGTACAACTCGTTACCAAACCTGATCTGTACCGTGACCGGTGTTATGTCAGATGGAAGTGGCCTTGTACGTCTAAAGGTGATCTTCCATATGGGCTGCCACAGATCAACGGGTGAAGCGATCGAACCAGTGCCGCCACTGAGGAGGACAAATTCGGTGGCTGGTGAGTTTGTGAAGATTTTTACGTTTTTTCCACGCAACGTCACGATATCCGTTTTTCTCCAAGTATTTGGTAGATCTTGGAAGAAAATGCCATATACCTGTCCTCTTTTGATGAAAGGAAGGATCTTTTCAAAGAAGTTTTGGTCGGCTTTCAGCCATTGAAGCTTTCCGTACTGCATTGAGATATTGAAAAAGACTGGTCCGCCACCTTCTCGTACCTCTAAGAAATTTTTCACGTAAGGTACCGGCTCTCCAAAGATATTTTCTACTCTGACAAGTAAATTGATATTGTCGTTCTCAAAACTGAGGGTGTCGATTTTAACTATGAGTGGCTCTTGAGACTTCATGGGTTGGATTGTAACCGTGCCCTTTTTCCAGTTCATCAAGATCAGATAAGGATAGAGATATTCAAAAAGCATTATGCCGTCTTGTGTTTTATAGAATTCGTACAATCCATTATCCCGAAGGAGTGCCAATTTCCCATCCGTCGTCAATATGATTGGGTCTGTATGAATACTCACTTCAAAAGACCAGGTACCGTAAGAGGAATAGGATTTGATCTTTCTGAAGGAAAAGTCATAGTACACGAGCTGGTTTTTCATCAGATCGAGAATCCAAAAACCATAAGGTGTTAATTCTATATCGTTGATGACATAAAAATCATCTAGGGAAATAAAAGTAACGGATTTTCCATCATATGTGAAAATTCTGTCTACGTCGCTACCCCAAAGTCTTCCAGCTCTGTCAAAACCTGCAAGTATGGGGTTTACAAAGTCGTCAAAGATGATCTTTTCCGATTGATTTTCTATATCGTATTTAACTAATTTCTTGTCTCCACTGACATAGAGTTGTCCAGAATGAGAAACTGCCAAACTACTAGGAGAAATAGTAGTCTTGAAGATTTGATAACTCCCTTCCTGGGTCAATATCAATCTTTTGTTTGCTTTATCGGCAATGACAAGAGAGTTACTCAAAAAGGCGGCAGCATTAGGTGTGTAAAAGTATTCTGTACCTTTCAGAAAACCTGAAAATGCTATGGATTCATCAAAGACGGTTGGAGTAGAAAACTCAACTGGTTTCTGAAGTACTTCAATCTCTTTCAACAACGAGATTACTTCAGATCTGCCAGGGCTGATAACAAGAATAGTTCTTAGATCTTCTTGTGCCTTCTCCACGGCACGCATGTCTATGTCTACCTTGGAGGTGAAAAACCAAAACTCAGGTATATCGGAAACATAGATCAAACCTGACAGTGCATCATCCATGAGAGACCTTGCCTTTGCTACATCTCCCTCGTACCAGAAAGAAAGTGCTTGAGAAAAAATCTCTCGAGCCTGTTCTTCGGTGATGATTGAAAAAGCCACGATAGATGTGATGAGTGCACAGAAGATCAGAGTCGTTTTTTTCATGATGTACGCCTCTTTTTGAAGATGGCTATCAAATCTGTTTTTCTCTCAGAATGATTTATCAATCTCTCTATGTTGTCGGCATGTCTCAATGTGGATAGCGTCGCCAGTAACAAGAACAGTACAGCAAAATCTTTGTTAAAGAAATAGGCTATAAAAGCCGCAGCATACATACCTACTATTGAGCCGAGGGATACGTATTTTGTCCACAAAATGATGGATAACCAGCTTGTAAGAAATACAAAGCCGGAGATGGGAACCAAGGCAAAGAATGCACCAGTGGTACTAGCGACACCTTTTCCACCTTTGAACTTCAAGAAAATGGGAAAGTCATGTCCCAATACCACAGATATCGTTGCAATCCCTATATAATATAAGTTCTGATGGAATATTCTTGAGATTATGAGTATTGGAACAAAGGATTTGAGGGCGTCGAAGATCATCGACATTACACCGATCACTGGTCCAGCCGCTCTCAGGGCGTTCGTACCGCCCACATTACCACTTCCTACGTTTCTGACATCCACCCTCTTCAACTTTGGAAGCAAGTAGCTAAAAGGTATTGATCCACAAAGATAACACACCAGACCGACTATGAAATAATTCATCTTTTCTCCCTACCTTTGAAATCTATGTGCAAAGGTGTACCTGTAAAGGGGTCTATGCTCTCTCTGATCAATCTTTGCAAGGTCCTTTTGATATTATCGTCTGCGAGTTCTTTTTTGTTAACTTGAACGAGAAATTTTGGTGGTTTTGTTTTCACCTGTCTTATGGAGTATATTCTGAGATCTCCTCTTGAGAAATTCGGTGAGAGCAATGGAAGCTGTGATACGAGCTTACTCAGCTCTTCTTGGTTGATCTTTCTTGTATAGGACTCGTAGGCTTCTAAAATAGCATCGGTTAGTTGCTTGAGTCCAATCTTTTTTGTTGCGCTGGTA
>JBKBIU010000011.1:0-16658 GCA_046294065.1 Pseudothermotoga sp. | reverse complement strand
GTACAAAGAACCCGTGAATCTATTTGTTGCAGATTTTATAGGGGTCAACAGCATAGTCAGGATAAAATCTTTGAATAAAGATATCGTGAAGGTAGGTAATCTTGAATTTCAACCACAACAAAGAGTATTACATCTAGTCATAAGGGCTGAAGAAGCAAGAGTTTTACCAGCTAAAGAACATGTTACTTTGAAGGAGGGCGACCTGAAGCTTGAAGGTATTATAATGGGAAAACTTTACCTTGGCTCTAAACATCGTTACGAAATCAGAATTCATGGTATAGAAGAAATATTGTTCATAAACAGTGAGGAAGCCTTTGACATAAACGAGCAGATACAAATAATCGCACGAAAAGATAGCTTCTTCGTGTATTGGCAGTGAACTTGAGTCATTTCTGTTGATTTTTACAAACAGTCTACGGACGCTCAGTTTTGTTCAGCCTCACCTCTTTTTACAAATCTCATTGTTAAAAAGGATAGAGCAACGAAGACTATTGAAAAAATCATCAATGATGGATATCCCATCTTGTCAATAAAAACACCTGCCAAAGGTGGAGCAAAGATGTTTGCTGCCATAGAGAAAAAGTAATACAAACCTGTGTATCCACCGGTTTTTTCCGATCTTGTCATGTCTATAACCATTGGAAGTGAGTTAACATTCACCAAAGCCCATCCTATACCACTGATTGCAAACAGTAAGAAGAACGTTGAAAGCAACGTAGATTTGTTTTGTGAAATACCAGACATAACTACGACTATTAACAGGCACAAAATGAGAACAAGAAGACCTATGCTTATAGTTTTCTTTCTTCCAATCTTTGAACCGATTAAACCAGCCGGTATGGAAAACAACATGAAGGTCAATGAAAATACGCCAAGAACGAGCGCGCCAGTACTTTCAGATATGTTTAGATAGAATTTGGCATAACTCGTGAAAAAGGTTTCTAAGGCGTTGAAACCTATGAACCATAACAATATAGACATTAAGATAAACAAAAGACTCTTTTCCTTTGAGCGGAATACGTCTTTCAGATTTTCTAAAAGTTCTTTGTTACCTTTTCTAACAGTTTCAAAAGCTCTTGTTTTATTTTGAATCTCTGTGTATTCTTTTGGTTCTCTTATGAACAAGATCACAAGTATATTTGCTAAAAGCATCAACAAAGCACCGACAAAAAATGGATATGAATAGTGTGCATCGTAGAGTGGTTTACCAGCAAAGTAAGCTAAGAGTGCCCCAAATCCACCCATGAAATTGATTATTCCATTTGCTTGGCTTCTATAGGTAGATGGAGTTATATCAGGCATTAAGGCTATCACAGGAGATCTGAAAAGTGCCATTGAAAAATTCATCATTATGATCACTATCATCATCAAGAAAAGCGAGTTCAAATCGCGCATCAACGGTATTAGACAGAAAAACAATGCCCCCAGGGGCGCACCAACAAGAATGTATGGCTTTCTTCTGCCAAGTTTCGTTCGAGTCTGGTCGCTCAATGTACCTATGTATGGAAGCATTACAATAGCAAAAAGATTGTCGATAGTCATCACAATGCCTATTACAAAAGAAGACAATGCAAAATCCTTGAGAAAGATGGGAACGTAAGCATTGTACAATGGCCACAGCACGCTTATGCCAAAGAATCCAAAACCAAGCAAGAAAACATTCTTGTAGCTGAATTTTGTCATTACCTTTCCCCCTTCAGATTATTATTCTATCAAGATCGTTTGGTATTAAGATCTTTCCCAAAAAATACTGCTTGAGCTCGTCAACCAAGTCTGTTTCGTTGCTGTCTATCTCTGGCCCAAGATGTACAAGACATAGAGTTTTTACATTGGACAGTTGTGCCAGTCTTGCCACGTCTTCAGCGCAGCTATGTCCTTCCATACGCCTTGTGTACAGATAGCTGCATGTAGATTCGTGTATTAGAAGTTCAGCACCATTGAAGAATTGAACTAAATCTTCGCATGGTTCTGTATCACTGGTGTAGACAACTGTTGATTGGAAAGATTGAATCTTTAAACCAAGATTTGGAACAGAATGTCTTACAGGGAAGGCAAAGACAGATATGCTGGAGTTTTTGAACAACAGTTGTTCTTCATAACTGATGGATTTCAACCTGATTTCAATACCTTTCTCTGGATTCAAAAGATCGTATATTTCAAGGCAATCTCTGGTAAGCTCGTAGAAATGTTGGCCGACATAAACGGTTAGAGGTTTCTTTCTTCCAGAAAGCCTAAGCATCTCTATCAGTGAAGGTAAACCATAAATGTGGTCGATATGTCCATGGGTTATGAGAACGCCTTGAAGCTTTAGAGGATCATACCCCACCTTTTTCATTTTTCCAAATACGTTCCCTGGACAGTCTATAAGAAGATCATCCAAAAGAATTGATGTGTTGTCCCTATTGGAAGTCGAGACAGCTGCTGCAGTACCTAAAAAGATTATTCTCACACAGTCTCCCCTTAAGAGATTATATTCGAAAAAACTCAAGTTGTGCTAATATTAAAACCAAGAAACCTTTGCTCTTCACCTTTAATTACTTTGTGGGGGTGAGTGCGTGTTAAAAGGTTTTAATGGAGCTACATCGATGAAACAAGATTTGTTCAAAGACATATCTTCTGCAGCTATTGCGGGATTTGATGTTCTTGAAATCTGGAAAACAAAACTTTTTGAATCTCTCAAAGACCACAAAATAACAGAGATCGTGAATGAGTTTGTAAAACACGGCATAGAACCTTATACGATCAACTCACTTGAACAGGCAACTTTCAGCAAAGACTTCAAAGACAAACTTGAAGAGTGTGATATGCTTTGTGCCTTAGCTCAAGATCTGAAAGCGAAAGTTCTCATTGTTGTACCAGGTTTCATTGAAGAAGAGCTACCAGAGAAGGAGATTAAAAGAGAAACTATCAAGGTTTTAAAAGAATTTTCGAAAATTGCACAACATTGCGAAGTCAAGCTTGGCTTTGAGTTTCTTGGTTTTGAAAACTGTTCAGTCAACAAGTTGAGTTTTGCAAGGGAAATTGTCGATGAACTGGCTGTAAAGAACGTGGGTTTAGTTATTGACACATGCCATCTTTTTGCGAGTGGTTCGACTCTAGAAGATTTAGAGCGCACAGATGCGGAGAAGATATTTATAGTTCACATCAATGATTTGCCAAAGGTGGAGGGTAGGCAAGTGAACGACTCAGATAGAGTGATGCCAACAGATGGGATTTTACCTCTCAAGGAATTCGTGAATACTCTCAGAAGAATAGGTTACAGCGGAGTGGTTTCGGTAGAGCTTTTCAATGAAGAATATTGGAAGCTTGACTCAGAACAGACTGCAAAGATCGCATTTGAAAAGCTCTCAACCTTGCTGTGAAGAAGAGTCCGTATGCTCAAAGACAAGGTTGCCGTTGTGACAGGGGCAGGACAAGGTATAGGCGCCGCCATCGCTGAAGTTTTTTGCGCCAATGGAGTTAAAGTTGTTTTAGCAGAGATCGATGAAGAGGCTGGAAGAGAAAGAGAAGCTATTCTGAGAGGGAAAGACTTTGATGCCATCTTCATAAGAACTGATGTGGCAGATGAAAACTCTGTCAAAGCAATGGTTCAAGAAACTGTTCGAATCTATGGAAAAATAGACATTCTTGTCAACAATGCAGCGATAGGTTCTACAAAGAGTATCTTCGAGAGAACATTTGAAGAGTGGAACAAAGTGATACAAGTGAACTTGACAGGTCCATATCTTTGTTCAAAGTACTGTGCAAAAGAGATGATTAAGAATCCAGGTGGCGTGATCATCAACATAGCCAGTACGAGAGCATTTCAATCAGAGCCTGACACCGAACCTTATTCAGCTTCGAAGGGTGGAGTTGTTGCTCTGACACATTCACTTGCCGTAAGCCTTGCAAAGTATCGAATAAGAGTTGTCTGCGTAAGTCCAGGATGGATAGAAACCTCTTTGTGGAAAAAAAGTTCCCTTAGAAAAGATCCACAGTTAAGAGCTATAGATCATTCTCAACATCCTGCAGGTAGAGTGGGAGATCCAATGGACATAGCCAATCTTTGTTTGTTCCTCGTTGATCAAGAGAAGTCTGGATTCATTACGGGTGTTAATTTTACAGTCGATGGCGGTATGACCATCAAAATGATTTACGAAGAATAAAAAATGCCGGAGGCTCAGCTCCGGCCAATGGGTGGGTCTATCTCATCCGCCTACGTGTTTTGCGCCTTCGAATATAGCCTTCACATTGAGTTCTAATAAATCTGAGTTCTTTCCCGAAAGTTTGTACCTCATTGCCTCAATGACTGAATCTATACTTACACATTTTGTGACTTGGACAAAACCGCCGAGCATTACCATATTAGCTATTTTGACATTTCCCAAGTTCTCTGCTATCTCGTTTGCAGGAAGTTCTATTATCTTTATATCTTTTCTTTGCGGCTTTCTATCGACAACAGAGGTATTTATGAACAGGAAACCATCCTTTTTGACTTTGGGTTCAAACTTCAAAAGCGAAGGTATATTCATTGCAACTACTTCCGTGGGCATTTCAACCACAGGTGAAGCAACCGGTTCATCACTCACGACTACCGTGCAATTTGCTGTTCCACCACGCATCTCGGGGCCATATGATGGAAACCAAGTGACATATTTGTCTTCGTTCATGCCCGCTTGGGCAAGAACCTGCCCCATTAACATGACTCCTTGACCGCCAAAGCCAGCAAAGATTATACTATGAATCATCTGTCTTCACCAACCTTGTCAACAAAGACACCAAGAGGATATTCTACCACCATATTCTGTTCAAGCCACTGCATGGCTTTTATGGGAGGCACGCCCCAGTTGGTGGGACAGGTTGATAAAACTTCAACAAGCCCGTAGCCTAAATTCTTAATTTGAGCCAAGAAAGCTTTCTTGATATGCTTCTTCGTCGTAAGTACATCCTTTGGTGTTGTCACTTTTGTGCGTGCCAAGAAAGCTACTCCTTTGAGTTCTTTCAATATCTCACACACATGCACAGGGTATCCTTCCCGTTCTGGTGACCTGCCATAGGGAGAGGTTGTAGTTTTCATACCAAGCAAGGTTGTTGGGGCCATCTGTCCACCTGTCATGCCATATATCGCGTTGTTTATGAAAATCGTTGTAACTCTTTCACCTCTGTTGGCTGTATGGATCGTTTCAGCAGTTCCAATAGCTGCCAAGTCGCCATCGCCTTGGTATGTGAAAACGACAAGATCTGGATTTGCGCGTTTCATTCCCGTTGCTACAGCCGTTGCTCTCCCATGTGGTGCAACTGTTCCATCGAGATTGAAAAATTCATAGGCAAAGACTGAACAACCCACGGGTGCTACTATTATTGTCTTTTCTCTTATACCTAATTCGTCTATCACTTCTGCGACTAACCTATGAACAATTCCATGGTGGCACCCCGGGCAGTATGTAAAAGGTTTTTTACTCAAAGCATCTGGCATCTTATAAATAACGTTGTATTCCATTTTCATTGCCTCCCAATTAGACTCTTCAAATGAGCAAAAACTTCCTCTGGCGTTGGGACCACACCTGCCATTCTTCCATAGAATTCAATCCTTGTTTTGTTGCACAGAGAGAGTTTTACATCCTCCAGCATCTGTCCTGAGCTCATCTCAACCGTCAGGACTAGTTTAGTTTTTTCACCATACTTTGAAAGAGCTTCGTAAGCGAATGGATAAAGAGTTATTGGTCTGAAAAGGCCTGCCTTTATTCCTTCTTCCCGTGCCATTTTCACAACGCTCTTTGCAATCCTTCCAACTGTGCCATGCGCGACTATCAGAACATCAGCATCTTCAGTTCTATACTCTTCGTATCGTATTTCGTTGGCTTCTATCTGCCTGTACTTCTTTTGAAGTTCCATGTTCATTTTTTCTAATCCGTAGGGATCTATATTGAAGGAAGTCACTTGTCTTGGGGATCTACCCTTGGCACCAGTTAGTGCCCATGAACTGTTATCATAAGTTACTTCTTTTTCCTCAAAGCTGACTGGCTCCATCATCTGACCCAACAGGCCATCGGCAAATATCAAAACAGGGTTTCTATATCTATCTGCCATATCAAAGGCAAGCATTGTTAAGTCGGCTGCTTCCTGAACAGTCGAAGGTGAGAGAACTATTAATCTGTAATCGCCATGGCCTCCACCCTTCGTTGCCTGGAAGTAATCGCCCTGAGATGGTTGAATATCGCCTAAACCAGGCCCACCGCGGACCACATTCACAAAGACTGCAGGCAGTTGCGCACAGGCGATATAGGAAATCCCTTCTTGCATTAGACTGAATCCGGGAGATGAAGTGGAAGTCATGACACGCTTTCCAACGCTTGAAGCACCATATATCATATTCACAGCAGCAACTTCACTCTCTGCTTGAAGAAAGCTGCCACCAACTTCGGGCAAACGCCTTGCCATGTATTCTGTTAGTTCGCTCTGTGGTGTGATGGGATAGCCAAAGTAGTTCCTACAACCCGCTCTGATTGCGCCTTCTCCTATTGCTTCAACGCCTTTCATCATGAGTTTTTTCATTTTGTATCACCTCGTACGGGTTGCACAATCTTATAGACAGTTATGCATACATCAGGGCACATCATATAACAAAAACCGCAGGCAGTACATCTTCCCTCAGGGTCGTACTGCTCGGCCGGGTGATAACCTTTTGTGTTGAATTGTTCCGAAAATCTGATAATTTTTTGTGGACATACATTTATACACAATCCACATCCCTTACATCCTTCAGTATCGATTTCTATGTATCCTCTCTTCAAGACAATTCCTCCTTGTTCTTAACATATCTTTCTATGTGAAACAGACTGATTTCACTTGAAAAATCGATGGAATTCGTCACAACTGTGAAAGCAACAGGTTTGTTCAATATCTTTGAAGCTTGTAAGACGATCTTTTCACCTTCTCTTATCATATTGGCATCGGTATCCGAACCCAGATTGGTGTTGTTAACAAGAAAGTCTATCCTCACTCCAGATCGACTTTCAAGGTTTTGCGCGATATGTACAATTTGTTCCACCTTCTGACTGAAAGGCCTTTTGGTGTTAATCACCAAATAAATACTGGTATTTATAAGATGTTCCTTGAGATATCCGAGTGCTACTATTCCTCTTTCATCACCGCCCACGTCCAGGACAACTTTGTACTGGGGGTTATCGAGGTAACCAGCTACCGAAGCTGTTATTATAGGTAAATCAGCTTTTGATAGATTTTTAGGTGGTGTGATTACAACTATTCCTGCTTTTTCGATCATCTGTTGGTAGTCTCTTACCCTGAAATAAGGTGAAACTATATCAACATCAGCTATGGCAACTTTTTCGAAGTCCTTTTTCAATTTCATAACGTAATTTATTGCTATTTCTGTTTTTCCACTTCCGTAAAGTCCCACAAAGACGTGATTTTTTGCCATCTTTCCGCCTCTTGTCTGTAGTTTTTCGGAGTTTCTTGACCTCTCAAGACGCGTAGCACACCTAACGCGAGGGCTCTTTCCTCATCTCCCCCAGGATATACCAGCACTGGTGCTATGAAGGAGACATACTCTTTGAGCCACTTGACCATGTATTTACTGTCGTGAGCCAACCCACCTGTTAGAACGATTGCATCAACCTCTCCTTTTAAAACAGCTGCGCTCTTACCAATCCACTTTGCTATTTGATAAGCCATCGCCCTGTACACGAGCTCAGCATTCTTGTCACCACTGTCTATTCTTTGCTGGATCTCAAGGGCACTATTCGTCCCAAGATATGCAACCAATCCTCCGTTGCCTTTTATTCTTTTGAGCACCCACTCTTTTGTGTATTTTCCCGAGAAACAAAGATCTATTAATTGTGTTAGAGGTAGAGTTCCGCTCCGTTCAGGTGTGAATGGTCCATCTCCGTCGAGTGCGTTGTTTACATCTACGATCTTTCCCTTCATGTGTGCGCCAATGGATATTCCACCACCCATGTGAACAACTACCAAATTTACCTCTTCGTACCCTTTGCCAAGTTCGAAAGCTGCCTTTCTTGCTACCGCCTTTTGGTTTAATGCGTGGAGAATGGATTTTCTAACGAATTCTGGATGACCTGAGATCCTTGCCACATCACTCATTTCATCTACAACAACTGGGTCAACTATGTAAGCCTTTACGTGGGCAAGTTCCGCCAATTCGTGGGCGATCACTGCTCCTAAGTTCGAAGCATGTTCGCCTTGCTTTGCATGTCTTAGCTCTTCGAGCATTGTTTCGTCGACCTCATAGATGCCACCAGGTATGGGTCTGAGTAAGCCACCTCGTCCGACAATTGCAGCGAAACTTTTTATATCCTGAGCGTTTTTACTCAGAAAACTCAGGATAGCCGATTTTCTGAACTCATATTGGTCAAATATACTTTTGTAAGGAGCAAGATCCTCAATATTATGCCTCAACGTCTCCGAAAATATCATTTGTTCATCTTCGAATATGGCTAATTTTGTCGATGTGGAACCCGGATTTATCACTAAGATTTTGTACAACTGAATCATCCTTTCAAGCGAGTAATGCAGCAAGGGCTATAGAATACAATTTTGTTTCGTCAGAGTCTGCTCTTGAAGTTAAAACTATTGGCAACTTTGCTCCAAGGATAACGGATGCAACTTTTGCATTTGCGAGAAATACCATCGCTTTGTAGAAAATATTGCCTGCCTCTATGTCAGGCATGATGAGAATATCAGCGTCGCCTGCTACAGAGCTTTGGATACCTTTGTGTTTTGCAGCCTCAGATGAAATGGCGTTATCGAGTGCAAATGGACCATCAATGATACAATCTTTGATCTGTCCTCTATCGTTCATCTTGCTCAATACAGCTGCATCAATAGTCGCAGGCATCTTCAAATTGGGAACTTCTACAGCGCCAAGAACAGCCACCTTGGGTTTTTCAACGCCAAGTCTTTTCATTACTTTAACACTGATATTTATCATGTCTACCTTCTGTTCAAAGGTGGGAGCAATGATCATACCAGCATCACTTATAGCAAGAAGTTTGTGGTATGTTGGTATGTCAAAAACACTCACCATTGTGATCGTTGCACCCATTCTAAGGCCATATTCTTCTTGAAGCACTACTTTCATGAGATCTGAAGTTTTTACAGAGCCCTTCATAAGTAAATCTCCATTTTTCGAGGCTGTTTCAACTGCTTTAGCGGCCGATCGATCTTTCGGTGCATCGATGATTTCGCACTCTGACAGATCCAGCCCAACTTCTTCTGAGAGACTTTTGATATTTTCCTGCGGGCCGACCAGAATTGGAAACACTATTTCATACTCAATTGCTGACTTTATAGCGCTCAGTACAACTTCATCGTCTGCCGCGGCAACAATAAGTCTTTTTCTCTTTGATTTTGATACCTCAACAAGACTGGCTAACCTACTCATCCAGATCACTCCATACTTTGAACCTTTCTTGACCTCTCAAGACCCTTAAAGCACCGAATGCAAGTGCTTCCATCTCAAACTCCCCAGGTACGACAAAGATTGGAGCAAATCTGTAAATGTAACTTTTTATTCTATCTACGAAATCGGTACTGTAAGCCATCCCGCCAGTTAGAACTATTGCGTCCACAGCGCCGCACAGCACAGCACACATTCCACCAATTTCTTTAGATATTTGATAAGCCATGGCTTCGACAATCAAATCTGCCTTCTTATTGTTTTGAGCCATTTTTAGAGCTTCTCTCAAGTCATTTGTTCCAAGATAGGCAACAAGCCCGCCTTTGCCAATGAATTTCCTCTTCAGCTCATCTTTCGTGTATTTACCCGAAAAACATAGTCTTGCAACGTCGCCAACTGGAAGTTCACCTGTTCTTTCGGGACTGAAAGGTCCTTCATCGTTTGCATTGTTCACATCGATGATTCTTCCTTTTTTAATGGCCGCAACAGAAATTCCACCACCAAGATGTGCTACAACAAAGTTCAATTCGTCAAATTGCTTGTTGAATTCCAAGGCAACCTTTCTACACACTGCTTTTATGTTCAGAGCGTGAGACAAGCTTTTTCTTTCTATCTCAGGTATTCCTGAGAACCTTGCTTCTGGTATCATTTCATCTACTGAAACTGGATCCGTTATGTAAACAGGTATTTTGCCATCAGCAAACTCATAACCTATCACTGCTGCAAGATTTGAAACATGCTTCACGGGTGACAAGTGTTTCAGGTAGTGGACCATCTTTTCGTCTACCAGATAGGTGCCACTTTCAACGGGCGGTAGTATACCACCACGTGCCGCTATAGCTGAAAAATCAGCTATTTTGAAACCAGATCTTTCAAGTCGCTCTATTATGTTTCTTCTTCTAAATTCCAGTTGATCCATCAATTCAGGATGCCTATCGAGATCTTCGGCGTTATGCTCAACTTTTTCAGAGAAAACGCACTTTTCATCTTCATAAACAGCTATCTTTGTTGAAGTCGATCCGGGATTTATCACTAAAATTCGATACATGTTCTATAACCCCTTGTATGATCTGTATTTGTTGAAAGCATCTCTGAGCCTTCTGACACCTTCGTGAATATCTTCGATTGAAGGAAGACAGAAAGACATCCTCATTGAAGAAGATGGTTCTTCAAAAGGTTTAAAGGCCTCTCCGGGTATGTAAAAGACTTTGTTTTCTTCAGCAAACCTGAACATCTCCATCGTATCAAATGACTTAGGAAGCGTAAACCAAACAAAAAGGCCGCCTTCTGGATTAGTCCATTTTGCCCCAATGATATCACTGAAGTTTTCTTCAAGGGCTTTTACCATAGCGTCTTTCTTTTTTCTATATAGATCTATAGCCGGTTTGATTTGCTCTAAGACATCATATCTTTCGAGATATCTTGCCGTGAGTCGCATCGTCAAAGATGGGCTACATAGATCGGTTCCCTGTTTGGCGAGTACTAACTTTCGGATGATTGATTTGTCAGCTACGATCGTACCGATTCTTAAGCCCGGACACAGAATCTTACTGAAGGTGTTCAAAAGAACTACTCTTTCGACACCACCGATTTTCATCAAAGAGGGCAACATTTCACCTTTGAACCTGAGTACACCATACGGATCATCCTCGACAATCAGCAGGTCATACTGTTCTGCGATCTCGACGAGAGCCTTTCTCTTTTCAAGACTGGTTGTAATTCCAGATGGATTTTGAAAGTTTGAAACCACATATATGAATTTGAGATATTCTATCTGACCAGACTCATCGAGCCGTTTTATCTCTTGTTTAACCATGTCTATATCTGGTCCATCGTCGTCGAATTTAACAACCAAAAACTGAGTATCTCTCATCCTAAAAGCACTGAGTGCGCCCAGATATTCAGGGTCTCCAACGATGACGTAATCATTGGGATCAATTAACACCTTTCCAACGAGTTCCAGTGCTTGTTGAGACCCGACCGTAATGAGTATATTTTCATTGGATAACCCGTCTATGCCATAAACTCTTTTGAGCAAGATCAAGATCTGCTTTATAAGCTCTGGATCTCCTTCGGTCACAGAATATTGGAGTGTATATTTGTATTCATTCTCTATTATCTCTTTAGCAATCTGCGCAAGTTCATGTCTCGGGAAGGTTTCTGGGTCTGGAGTACCACCACCAAAAGAGACGGCACCTGGAACATTTGCATACTTGAGCAACTCTCGTATCATCGATGATTTGAGTTTGCGTGCCAGTTTTGAAAATTGAAACTGCGTGTTTTGCATCAGATCACCCCACGATTATAATATCAAAGTCGTGCCAAAACTTATAAATGGCCTTTTTGCTCTTTAAATGAGACTTTTCATATCGTGCAACTTATTGCATAAGGCAAAAAATTGCATGCAAAATCTTGCAAATGAAAACTCTTTGGTCTCATATGCAGTTATGTTAAACTACAGTTGAAAATGCTGGGAGGTGTTCTTATGTTGTTGAGAAAAAACTACATCATGGCACCTGGTCCAACACCTGTTCCTGTGGATGTTTTACTTGCAGGAGCCAAAGAAACAATACATCATCGTACACCGCAATTTCTTGATATAATTGAAAGAACTCTTGAGGAAACTAAGTACCTTTTCCAGACATCAAACAGAGTTTATGTCTTTGTATCCTCCGGAACAGGAGCAATGGAAGCTGCAGTAACGAATTTAGTTAATCCTGGTGAAAAGGCAATAGTGGTTGTTTCAGGGAAATTCGGCGAAAGATGGAAGGAGATCTGCCAAGCATTTGGGATCGATGTAGTTGAGATAGCGCTTGAATGGGGTGAAGCAGTCACGCCAGAGCAGATAGAAAAAGTCATTAGGGAAAACCCACAAGCCAAGGTGGTTTTTACCACCCACAGTGAAACTTCAACAGGAACGGTTATGGATTTAAAAGCTGTAGCCGAAATCACAAGGAATACAGATCGTGTTCTTGTAACTGACGAAGTCAGTGGGTTACTTGCCGAACCTTTGAAGATGGATGAATGGGGCGTCGATGTAGTTGTTAGTGGTTCACAGAAAGGTATCATGATGCCTCCAGGTTTGGGTTTCATAACGTTAAGTAAGAAGGCATGGCAGTTGGTTGAGAAGAATAATTGTCCTAAGTATTATTACGATCTCAGATACTATGATAACAACTATCCTGATAACCCTTGGACTCCCGCTGTAAATATGATATACATGCTCAATCAAAGTGTGAAGATGCTCAAAGAGGAAGGTATTGAGAATGTTTGGAACAGACACAGAATTCTTGGTGAGGCAACCAGGAGTGCGGTGAAGGCACTTGGGCTAGAGCTTTTCTCTAAGAGGCCCGGAAACGTCTGTACCGCCGTCAAAGTACCGGATGGAGTAGATGGTAAGAAGATAACAAAGATCATGCGTGATAAATATGGCGTGACAATAGCCGGAGGTCAGGGCCATATAACGAATAAGATCTTTAGAATAGCGCACCTTGGGTATGTCTCCTTGTTCGATACCATCACGGCAATTTCAGCACTAGAATTCACATTGCATGAATTGGGCTATCCCGTCAAATTCGGTGAAGGTGTGAGGGCCGCAATGGAAGTGTTCCATCGTGAGGGGGTTGCTGGATGATAAGAGTTCATGTAAACGATCCATTGGATCAAGAAGCGATGAACTTACTTAAATCAAAGAGTCAACTTGATGTCACCAGTGAACATCTTGAAAGGGACGATTTAATAACTTTGATCCCTCAGGTCGAGGTATTGATAGTTAGAAGTGCAACGAAGGTTACCAGGGAAATAATTGAAAGAGGGACAAAACTGAAAATTATCGGTAGAGCTGGCGTAGGCTTGGACAATATCGATGTCAACGCAGCAAGGGAAAAAGGCGTGAAAGTATTGAACACACCAGGTGCGAGTGCAATATCTGTTGCAGAATTGACTTTCGGCTTGATGTTGAGTGCAGCAAGACACATTGCAAGAGGAACAAAAGATCTGAAAGAAGGGCTTTGGACTAAGAAAGAGCTTGAAGGATGTGAACTCTTTGGAAAGACATTGGGGATCATTGGCCTTGGGATGATAGGAAAGGAAGTAGCAAAGAGGGCTTTGGCTTTTGGAATGAATGTGATAGCCTACGATCCTTTGGTGACCAGTTTTGAGAACGTAAGAATGGTTGATTTAGTCGAACTTTACAGATCTTCTGATTTTATAACATTACACGTTCCGCTGACAGAACAAACAAAGCATATGATAAACGCTGAAGCCATTGAAAAGATGAAAGACAAAGTGATAATAGTCAACGCTTCCCGTGGAGGAGTAATCGATGAAGAAGCACTTTATAATGCACTTATCAGTGGAAAGGTCTATGCAGCCGCATTTGATGTTTTTGAGGTTGAGCCACCTCAAGATGATCTTAGAAAGAAATTGCTCAAACTTCCAAATGTTGTTGCTACTCCTCACATAGGAGCTTCAACATACGAGGCACAAGAGAGGGTAGGTAAGGAGTTAGTGGAGAGAATTTTCAATGAACTCAAGATTTAAAAACAAAGGGCGATTGAAAGATCGCCCTTTGTTTTTCCTACTCTACTATTACGATCTGCTGAGCCTTTATCAAAGCATCTGTAAGAGCGTTTTCAAGTTTCATGATCAGCTCTGAAGAATCAGAGATTTGTGGTGTTATTTGACAGACTGCAGAAATAATCTGAGGGAAATGCGAGAGTTTCGGAATCTTTATTCTTCTCGAGCGCCTTATCAATCTGCTTACGAACACTCTTGCACCATCGATTTGTGTATAAGGTAGGAAAACCACTAAAGTGCTTTTGTCGTAAAGCATTACTTTGTCAGAAGTTCTTGCTTGTTTTTTCGCACAACTGTAAAGTGTCCTGATGGCAGCTTCATCCTCTTTATCAATTTTTATCATGGAAACGGAAAGTGGAATATTGTATCTCTGGGACTTGTAAATTTCTTCGTCTAAGAATGCTTCGATACTGCAAGAAGTGATAACATAGCAATACAAAAGCTTGAATTTCATCAGATAGTAATCGAGTGACTGCTTTGGCAAGATGACATCAACAACTTGATTTAAATTTTCTGGAACCGCTTCACTCACGATCACAGTATTGAGCAAAGGATGTACCGCTTCACCGACAAAAAGATCAGCATCCTTTTCATCAGCCACGGCTAAGCCACAACACATACTGATTGCTCGGAGAATATTCTGCTTGGTTTCTTCATCAGAAAGATCAATATACACGCGCATACTTTACGCCCACCATTCTTAAAAAGTATTCGTGGATTCTAAGATCATCACCCAGCTCTGGGTGAAAAGAACTTGCCAGTAAGTTCTCTTGCCGTACCAGTACAGGGGTATCTCCATGTTTTGCCAGAACCTCAACATTTTCGCCACACTCAACGATCTTTGGTGCTCTGATGAAAATTGCTTTGAATTTATCACCTATTGCAGGGATATTCAACTCCACTTCGAAGCTTTCGACCTGTCTTCCATACGCATTTCTTTCTACTGTGATATCCATCATTTGAAAACTATATTGTTGTGGATAGTTTGCAATCCTCTTTGCCAACAATATCATGCCTGCACACGTGCCATAGACAGGCATACCTTCCGAAACCCTTTTTTTGAATTCATCTGCTATACCTGTTAACCTTGCAAGCCTCCCAATAGTTGTAGATTCGCCACCGGGTATTATCAATCCCTTCACCCTCTTGAGATCTTCAACGGTTTTTACTACGATTGTTTCGGCATGAAGTTTCTGTAAAGCCCAGACGTGCTCCCTGAAATCTCCCTGCAAGCCCAGAACTCCGACTATCAATTTTACCATCCTCTCTCCTGCATTCGAACTTCAAGCTCCTCAACTTCAAGCCCCGGCATTGGTTCACCAATGTCCTCTGATACCTTTAGCAACATTTCTGGATCGTTCCAGTAAGTAACAGCCATAACGATGGATCTTGCCATCTTCGCAGGATCTTTAGATTTGAAGATACCAGAGCCAACAAAGACACCATCTGCACCGAGCATCATCATGAGAGCAGCATCTGCAGGTGTGGCTACTCCACCAGCGGCAAAGTTGACCACGGGAAGTCTGCCGAGCCTCTTGACTTCTCTAACCAATTCTACTGGCGCACCTATTTCTTTTGCATAAGCAACGAGTTCTTCATCAAGCATTGTTGTTACCTTTCTGATGTCATCCATGACTCTTCTCATGTGCTTTACTGCCTCTACAACATTACCAGTTCCTGCTTCGCCTTTGGTTCTTATCATTGCGGCGCCTTCGGCAATCCTTCTGAGGGCTTCACCAAGGTCTCTCGCACCGCAGACAAAGGGTACTTTGAATTCGTGCTTGTTGATGTGAAATTTGTCATCGGCAGGGGTGAGTACCTCTGACTCATCAATGAAATCCACTCCCAATGCTTCAAGAATCCTTGCCTCTGCGATATGACCGATTCTAACCTTCGCCATGACAGGTATTGAAACGGCTTGCATGATTTCTTTTATCTTTGATATACTTGCCATTCGTGCTACTCCACCAGCTTTTCTTATATCAGCGGGCACTCTTTCAAGCGCCATCACAGCCACTGCACCGGCTTCTTCAGCGATCTTGGCTTGTTCTGCCGTTGTGACATCCATTATTACTCCGCCTTTGAACATGTCTGCGAAACCAGTTTTTACTGTCCACGTCCCTTTTTCCATGAGCATTACACCTCCTCCCAATATCTTTTTGGAACAGTTTCAAGTCTTGAATGATCTTGTTTGAACCTGCCAACTTTCGCACAAGGTCTACCATTTACTTCAACAATATCAGCAGTTATATCAACTTTATGTCTCAACAGTTTCGAACCCACCGCGTAGACATCAACTGGTACCTTTAATTTCTCAAAGAGAGATATCTTATCAGCGTCAAAACCGCCCGATACCACTATTTTTAAATTATTGAGTCCCACCTTGTCAAATTCTTGCCTCGCACGCCACACAAGTTCTGGACATACTCCCAGCGAAGATTCATCTCTTGGAACAACAGAAACATCTCTCAAATTACCTGAAGTGTCGAAACGTACCCCCCAGATCTTTCCTTTACCCTCTCCTATTATAGGTGATGGATCGGTGACTCCAAGAATGAAAGGTTTTTTCATGATTTCTTCATAGGTTGCCTTAACTACTCTGAAGGTAGTTCCAATCACATCGTTATCCCAGTCGACCAACACTATTCTGTTCACATTCTCGGGC
>JBKBIU010000211.1:0-2896 GCA_046294065.1 Pseudothermotoga sp. | reverse complement strand
AAAAGGTGATTACACAGAAACTCTTTTATTTGTGAGATTCTTCATAAACAAAACAGGGCACAAGCTGAAATTCTTTAGCAATGAAAATGAGGTAAAATAAAAACAACAGTGGAGGTGATTTTTCTGAAGTTTTATATCACTACGCCCATATACTATGTGAACTCTGACCCCCATGTTGGTAGTGCTTACACGACCATAATTGCCGACGTCATAGCAAGGTACAAACGTATGATGGGGTACGACGTCTTTTTCTTGACTGGTACAGATGAACATGGCCAGAAGATCTTACAGGCAGCAGCCAATGCTGGAAAAGACCCGCAGAGTTTTTGTGACGAGCTTGCAGGCAGATTCAAAAAACTATGGAAAAAACTTGGAATCACGAACGATGGTTTCATAAGAACGACAGACGGAGACCATATGAAGGTAGTACAGTATTTTGTCAAAAGAATGATGGAAAATGGAGATATATACAAAGGTGAGTATAAAGGTTGGTACTGTGTGCCCTGTGAAAGTTACTGGAACGAAGAGGAGATAGGAGCTGAAAAACTCTGTCCTTCCTGTGGAAGAGAATTGAAGTATATAATTGAGGAAAACTATTTTTTCAGGCTTTCAAAGTATACAGATGCCCTTTTGGAACATTACAGAAATCATCCTGAGTTTGTTCAACCAGATTTTCGAAGAAATGAGATGCTAAAGATCCTTGAAGGTGGTTTGAAAGATTTGAGTATCACTAGGACAACCTTCAAGTGGGGGGTCCCGATGCCAGACGATCCAGAGCATGTCATATATGTCTGGGTTGATGCATTGATAAATTATATTTCAGCGATAGGTTATCCCTTTGATACGGAGAAATTTAACAGATACTGGCCTGCCGATTTACACTTGATAGGCAAAGAGATCAACCGCTTTCATTCCATTGTTTGGCCGGCCATGCTCATCTCTGTTGGATTACCTTTACCCAAGACCGTTTTTGCTCACGGTTGGCTGACGGTCGATGGTCAGAAGATCTCTAAGTCTTTGGGCAATGCTATAGATCCAAGTTATTTTGTTGAAAAGTACGGTAACGATGTTCTTAGATTTTATCTTTTGAGAGATATCAACTTTGGCAAAGATGGAGATTTCTCTGAAAAAAACCTTGTGAACAGATTGAATTCAGATCTTGCGAATGATTATGGCAATCTTTTGCACAGAACACTGGCCATGGTGGAAAAACATTATTCATCGGTCTTACCTGAGCCAAAAGAGCATGATGAAATAGATGAAAGATTCAAAGAAGATGTCATGCAGCGTGTAAAAGAATATGAAAGGTTGATGGAAGAATACTCTTTGACACAAGCGGTGGAGAAAATTTTGGAGATTCTAATGCTTTCAAACAAATACTTCGATGAGAAAAGACCATGGATTTTGGCAAAGCAGAAGGACTTTTCAAGGCTCTCAACGGTCTTGTACAACACCTGTGAAGCCCTGATGAAAGTGGCTGTGATGTTTTCACCAATAATGCCAGATTCTTCTAGGGAAGTTTTGTTGAGACTTGGCTTTGATTCAGGAGCTTCCAAAGAACTTCTCCATAGATGGGGTGTTTTGAAATCCTCTGTGAGAATAGTCCATGGGAAACCTTTGTTTGAAAAGAAGGAATTTGCTGCTGAGAAAAAGGAGAGTGAACGGAGAATGGATAATCTCATCGAGCTTGATGAGTTTAAAAAAGTTGAACTGAGAACTGCGAAGGTACTTTCAGCTGAGAGGGTACCAAAATCCGATAAATTGCTCAAACTCATTCTTGATGTAGGCAGCCTTGGTCAAAGGCAGATCGTAGCAGGTATTGCGAAATACTATGAGCCAGAAACCCTTGTTGGCAAAACTATCATCATAGTTACAAATCTCAAGCCGGCGAAGTTGATGGGAATCGAATCACAGGGGATGTTACTTGCGGCGAAGGACGGTACTAACCTGAGAGTTTTAACGGTAGATGGAGATATCGCTCCTGGCGCGACGATCTCATAGGAGGGTCTGAGAGTGGCAGATGTTCTTCCAAAGAATATAGAAGAAGAGCTTGTAGAACTTTACATGAATTATTCAATGAGCGTCATCATAGGACGCGCTATTCCCGATGTGCGTGACGGATTAAAACCAGTTCAGCGCAGAATTCTTTACGCTATGTATGAACTTGGTTTGACCCATAATGCTCAATCTAAAAAATGTGCAAGGATAGTTGGTGAGGTTTTGGGAAAGTATCATCCTCACGGCGATGCTTCTGTCTATGATGCACTTGTGAGACTCGCTCAACCCTTCACGATGAGATATCCTTTGGTGATAGGTCAGGGAAACTTTGGCTCCATAGACAGGGATCCCCCTGCAGCCATGAGATACACCGAAGCAAAGCTCTCAGAGCTTGCAGAAGAGATGTTGCAAGATCTCGATAAAGAAACCGTACCAATGATGAAGAACTTTGATGATTCGCTTGATGAGCCAGCCGTCTTGCCATCGAAGGTCCCAAATCTTTTAATCAATGGGGCAAGTGGAATAGCCGTCGGTATGGCAACGAGTATACCACCACACAATATAACAGAAATCATAAATGCTACACAAAGATTGATAAGAAACCCAAACGCGACTATCTCTGAACTCCTTGAAGAGATCAAGGGCCCAGATTTTCCAACAGGCGCGGTCGTTGTTAATGCCAATGAGTTGCCCGAGATCTATGCCACCGGGAAGGGCAGAATTGTACTCAGGGCTAAGGTTGAGTTTGAAGAGGGTAAGAAATACGACAACTTGGTTATAACTGAGATCCCGTACAACGTCAGTAAAGCGGCACTCATAGAAGAAATAGCTGCCTATGCCCAGAGAAATCCCAAGATAACGATAAAGAATATCAGAGATGAATCAGATAAAAAAGGTA
>JBKBIU010000210.1:0-2902 GCA_046294065.1 Pseudothermotoga sp. | reverse complement strand
CCTTTTTCCTCAAGAATGCTCAGAATCTGCTTGACTGTTCCATCCTCTACCAAAGATTTTTCAGAGAAATAAACATCGAAGGAACAACCAAGCTCGGAAAGATCTCTTTTCATGTCTTGAAGAATACTCTCGACAGCGTATTGTTCAAAAAAATGAGAGATGTTATCATCCCACTTTGCTCTATATTTGTCTTTTTGCTCTTGTATAAGTTTTTTAGCAATATCTATTAGATATTGGCCACGATAACCATCCTCAGGAATCTGAAGATCCTCCTCACCAAGAAGCTGATTGTATCTAACCCAGAGTGATCTTCCAAGTAGCTTTATTTGTCTTCCAGCATCGTTTATATACATCTCCCTTGTCACTTGATAGCCGAGTTCTCTGAAAACATTTGATAATACATCACCTATGACAAGCTGTCTTCCATGGCCAACGGTGAATGGTCCTGTTGGGTTGGCACTGCCGTATTCGAACTGTATTTTTTCCGATCCGATTTTGTTCAAAGGATAATTATCAGATTCTATTATCCTTGATAATACTTTCAACAGTGCCGATTTCCTCATGATAAAATTTATAAAACCTGGCTTGGCAACTTCAATCGATTCAAATAGTTCGCTATCGCTCAAACCTTCTTTCAGTTCTTGTGCCAGTTGCATAGGAGGCTTCTTTGCATACTTAGCTCCCACCAATGCAACGTTCGTAGCGAAATCTCCGTAACCTTCTGGTGCGATCTCGACCTCGAAGCTGTAGCTCTTTTTAACAATTTTCTCAGTCACCTTTACAAGCTCAGCTTTCAAGAGTTCTCTGAGCAAGATGATCACCTCACATTGTGCCGTTACGGTTCATTTTGTTTGTGACACTCGTTATTATCTCAAGGTCACTACCTGGATTGTCTACAATAATTGTATAGAACAGCTCAGCCTTTCTTTGAAAACCAAATTTCTTTTTTCCGTTCACTTTTTCCACAACGGGCCTCCAAGAACCACAGTTTATATAAAATTTGTTTTGCCCATCGTAAGGGATGATTCTAAGACAATTGTGGTGGATGTGACCAAATATAACGCCGTTGAGTCTCTCCATTTCTAAGTTCTGATCACAGTAACCAAGAAGATCTTCTTTGGTTAACACCTTTTTCCCCATGAGAAGTCTTTTTGCTGTTTTGTACAGGTAATCTGTTTTTCTAAAGTTTCTGATCTTCATGGTCATTCTGACCAAGAATGACCCAAGTTTCATTCCACCAACCCTGTTGAGAAAAACTCTTGAAAAACAGTGCATCACCGGAAAATTCTTTTTCATCCAGAATTTTGCTTCCGACGTTCTCATCATGTTCAGAAAAGTACTGATCCATAGTTCGAGTATATCAACACCTATATCGTAAACTTCAACGGCTCTGTCAAACCAGTGAAAGACATCGAGAACAGGTCTCACATTGTCGTAATCGCGTGTCACTTCAACTGGTGCAAAAGTTTGTATGTATTCATCAAAGTGAAACATCATGTACCTTGCTATGTAATCACCAAGCGGG
This sequence comes from Pseudothermotoga sp., assembly GCA_046294065.1. Taxonomy (GTDB): domain Bacteria; phylum Thermotogota; class Thermotogae; order Thermotogales; family DSM-5069; genus Pseudothermotoga_B. Next base: position 1,377 of record JBKBIU010000210.1, on the reverse strand, counting down.
GGCACGAGTGAGCCATTCTTCTTATCATATCCAAACTTATTGATTATATCGAACTGATTACCGTGTATTGCGAGTATACCAATGTCTGGGTTGTAATAGTAGGGTATTACTTCAACGTTCAATAATTCAGCTAATCTTTCACGCAAAGATTTATTTGACAGTAGATAGTAATCATGATTTCCTACAATATAGAAAATCTTGTGACTCTTTGCAAATTCTCTGAAGGCTTCAAAAACAAGGGGATGTCTTCTAGCAATATCATCTATAACAGATCCGTCCAGTTGTGTGCCAAGCTCATAAAATGGTACCAGTCCTATATCCTTCACAGCTCGACTCTCAAGTATCTCAAACCCATCTCCTACAATAACAATTTCAGCATCGGGATGCTGCGAAAAATCAGCTATCAAATTTGAAAGTTCAGCATCGAATTCAAAATCGTCCTTCGCGGAGCCGTCTCCAATGTGTAGATCGCTCAGAAAGAGTCTTTTCACTATCTTCTACCTCGCTACTGTCATGATCAGTACGAGAGATATTTCTCTTCAACACTTGATTATACACCCTGTTCAAAAACAGTGATTGTCGATGAGTGTGAACAGATCTTTAGGAAAATTAATCTGCATTATGACTTTGTAGTAGAATAATTTAATGGTTTGAACTCGTAATGCTGTGAGTGGTGATATGTTGGATAGGCCACGCAGTTTGATAAATTATTTATTTAGATATGCTTGGTTATTGATTTTCATCTTTGCTCTTTCAATAATGATATCCATTCTTACCTTTGAGAACTATTATCATTCAAAGGTATCGAGTGATTTTTGTTCTTCAACCTTTAAAGCTGTAATTTGGTCTTTGAATAATTGGGTTGAAGTTTTTAATACCTTTTATAAATTAGACTTTCACTTTCTAAAAGAAGCTTTAGATAGAATCTACCTCTTCTTTGAGATGAAACCAAATGCCACAGATGAGCAGATTCATGCGGAACTTTCAAAGATCTTTGAAGAAAATATGGAATCGGCGAATTGGTATTTGATAAATCCACTTGGGATAATCGAGAGAACAGATTATGCAACAGATATAGGTGTCGATTTGTCAAAAAAAGCTGACTATTGGAAAAGGTTGACATCCTTAAAAGCATCGGAAAAACACTTTGATCCGATAACGTATGAAGTTCGCACGGGTAAACCAAGATTTTATTCCTATGTTAAGTTGGCCAATGGATACCTTTTTGAACTGGGGTTTTCTATACCAGCGGAACAGTTCAATAAATTGTTAGAATTGTTGCAAAATCTGAAGAGACAGTTTGTGTTCATAAAGGATATATCAATCTTTAATGAAAGCCTGGCACCAATCCTTCCAATTTTTAAGATCACAGACAAA
>JBKBIU010000209.1:0-2909 GCA_046294065.1 Pseudothermotoga sp. | reverse complement strand
AACACGAATGTGTATATCGGTAGTAACAGAATATATGTCGGAACTAAGGATTTCATCAAACCAAGACTAAGCCCTGCTATGGCTTTTATTTTTTCAAACTTTCCATAAGGTTTTGTTGCTTGAACTTCTATTTCCATATAATTTTGTCCATCTACACTTCCCTCATTTAGAATTCTATATTGAATAGGATCACTGAAGAATTCCGAAGAAGAATCCATCAGACCAAGGAAATACTTTTTGAAATTACGTTTTGATTGATATCTAACCACGGCCTTCTTATCACTCAGAAGTTTAAAGAAAACCCTTGGGGGTGTCGCACCTTTGATTCTTTTTGTTAAAACCCTATGAACGGCATCCATTGCAGCCATGAACGACAGAAAACCTGTTTTTTTGAAGTATTCTGGATAATGTTCAAAAAAGGTTTTAAGGTTCTCTTTACCGGTTTTGTACCAGAGTTCATCATAACTGATATTCTTTTCCAGTGCCAGATCTTTCGAGATCTCTATTGGAACATTGTCTGCCAGATCCTCGATTGGACTGTAGATTTTGTTTGGATCCAAACCGTGTTTTTCTCGAATTCTTTTCACCGTGTCGGTACCAAAAAGTTTGCTCCAAGTTTGAAACCAGACATTTACTACAAATCCCTTCATGACTCACCCCTCCGTGTTAACGAATCTGCCAAGCATTTCTTTGATCTCACTATAGCTGACTTTGAACAAATGTTCAAGGGCGTTACGAAAAATTAACTCCTCATCGAATAGTCTATTCTTGACAAGCTCTTTTAACTTATTATACACTGTGGGATCCAATCTTCCCTCGTTCACTTCATTTTCTATAACTTGCAGCGCATCAGTCATTGACATCTTTTCTCTGTATGGCCTATGTTCAATCAGAGCTGAGAATACATCTGCAACTTGAATCGTTCTTTGAAAAATCGTCATCTGATCTGACTTTAAACCAGTAGGATAGCCAGACCCATCAAGTCTTTCGTGATGTGAAGCCGAGATTTTTGCAATATGTGCAAGGCCAGCTTCTTCAAGCATTTTATAAGTGTCCACTACATGCCTTTTCATTATCATGAATTCGTTTTGATCCAATCTTCTCCTTTTATGAAGAACACTCAGGGGTGTCTTGAGCTTGCCAATGTCATGCAGTAAAGCTGCTATGTTCATAACTCGAGCATCTTCTTTGCCTAACAATTCTGATATGATCCGTTCAGACAACTTTGCAGTAACAAAGGTATGGTTTCGCGTGTAAGGACTTCTCAAGTCCAAAAGCGTTGCCAAAAGACGTGCTGCCTCTTCGAAATCCTCAAGAGGAAACTTTATATCAGAAGAAAAACGATTTTGCTCATCAAGTATTTCGCATATTACCTTGTAATCAATCAGAATTGCCAAGGCTGCTTTTTTTATCTCTTCAAGAATTCCTACATCTTTTGTTACAGTGTGAACCATTTCGTTGTATAAATCCACAGTAAGCTCCTCTGCGTTGTTTCTCAAAGCCGTCAAAGAGATTAAATCCGCTACCTTTAAACAGTTGGCAAGATAGACGATCTTTGGGTCACTCTCAGGAATGTTTTGATACGGTGTGTGATGATACAATATACTCTTTGCGCAGTTTGGGCACAATGGTTTTACCAGGGAACCTATGGCGTACGATATAACTGAATGATGATCACCTTTGTCAAAGGTTAGAACTATCTTCTCCAAATCTGGTACTCTTCGAAACATATCCACGAAGAGATCATAATTCTCAATCGATGCCTTCATGACAAGTCCCATGTCATGAAGCATTCCGGCCAAATATGAACACTCTGAATCTATCTGTAAATTTAACATCTTTGAGAGTTTATACGTAATTTTTGCAACTTGTAGTGAGTGTTTCACAAAATTCCTGTATTCCAGATGATTCATTTTGTTGAATAGTTCCACGAAGCTAATGAGTGGTATCAAAATATTTAGATTCATATTATTCACTCCCTAAGAACTACTCTGCGATAATTATAACATAGCAAAGATTGAAGTAGTTTTATACCAAATACTGAAACACAGGTTCTCTTTCCTTTTCAAAATAAAAAGGCGGGCCTGAGCCCGCCTTTTTGCCTTTTTAGAACTTAACCTGGCACATCATACCAAAATGTAGCATAGAAGCCAAAGGGTATCGAATCCCACCAGGTTATACCAGCGATAGCTCTTTTGGCAGGAACTTTGAGTGTCTGTGTGAATATATAACCGTCAAACCTTTGATCGTCTTGAGTGTTGTTTGGCGTATTCGCAAAATCAACCAAGAAAACTATACGATGACCCAGTGTGCTAGCCTTTCCGGTGTAGCCCGGTCCTGTCATGCCTGAGATATTGTCCTGCGGGTTCTTCAGTATGACATAGGTCAGATTATATCTGACGTTGTTTGTGTCTTGAAGATAGCCCGTTCCATTTTTATAGAGAACCAGCGTTCCTTCCCAGCCGTCCCAATAGATTTTCCAGACAGAACCGTACGGACCAAGAACATCCACTTCCTGAACCTTACTCGTCAACAGTGGTACAAAGGGGATATTCGGTTTGACCGGTTGAACCTGACCAGTTTGGGCAAAGATCAAAGTGCCCAACAGAACGATTGTTACCAGAACGACCTTTCCCATAGTCATCCCTCCTTAGGATGGATGACTCAATTCTACAACAGAGTTTATTAGAAATATATTAGAGATTCTCAGATGAACTGTCTGGCCACCTTATATCCTTTTATGATCTTTCATTCTGTATAGAGATTCATCAGCTTTATCAAAGGCAGTTTTGTACTCGTCCCTTGTCACAAATTTTGCAAAGCCGTAACTTATATCGACAGGGAAATTGAGGTTGTTCTTCTGCTTGAGTTTGTTCCTAATCCTTTCCAGGACGTTTTCTGCTCCCTCG
>JBKBIU010000010.1:0-16902 GCA_046294065.1 Pseudothermotoga sp. | reverse complement strand
TATTCTTTCATGGTTTCACCTCTCCAAAAATCTTTGGTTTGAAGGCACGATCTATCAGCGGAGTCAGGGCGTTCATCAGCAATATTGCCAAGGATACACCTTCTGGATAACCTGCAAAATATCGTATGATCATTGTGACAAGTCCACATCCAAAGCCAAAAACCGCTTGGCCCTTGAGAGTCATTGGACTTGTGACCATATCTGTAGCCATGAACAGAGCTCCAAGGAAGAGTCCTCCACTGAGGATGTGAAATAAGGGTGTACCAAACTTATCGGCGTTTATAAAATAGAACAAACCTGAAAATAAAAAGACTGTCCCTATGTAAGTGAGTGGAATGATAGGATTGACTCTTTTCTTGTACAACAAATATACAAACCCAATGATCAACAAGAGTACACTTGTCTCACCTACACATCCGCCTATGTTGCCAAAAAAAAGGTCAGCATAACTGAAATTACTCAAAGCTTGCGTTAGTCCTTGTTGTTTCAAAACACCCAGTGGTGTGGCTGAGGTTAAAACATCCCACGGAGACTTCGAAAAGGACAGAATTGGATTGATCCACCTTGTCATGAGTGTTGGAAATGATATCAAAAGAAAGACCCTTCCAACGAGTGCAGGGTTGAATATATTCTGACCTATGCCGCCGAATGCCTGCTTTGCAACACCTATCGCTATTAATATGCCAATAAGCAAAAGCCACCATGGAGCAGTTGGAGGAAGGTTCATGGCGAGCAAAACTCCAGTCACTGCGGCACTAAAATCAGGTACGAAATCTTTTTGTTTTCGTAGAAATTTAAGTATAAACCACTCGATCATCTCAGCAGCAAAGGCTCCAAAAAGACACAAAAAGAGTGCATACCAGCCAAAAAATAGAGTCGCTCCGGCAACGGCCGGAACAAGCGCAATCAAGACATCGATCATAATGTTTCTAACACTATCTTCACTTCTTATGTGCGGTGCATCTTTAACGGTTAATTTCATTTCTTACCACCTCTCAGTGCTTGATAAACTTTCTTTGCGAGTTTTATGGCTCGCACATGTTCTATCTTCGAAGGGCATACGTACGCACAAGAACCACACTCAATACAGCTGAGTAATCCTTCATCGACGGCATCGTCATACTTTCTTTTGTTTGCGAGCAAATACAGTAAGTAAGGCTGTAACCCAACCGGACAAGCGATGACACACTTTCCGCATCTAATACAAGCTTTTTGGATATACTCTTTTTCTTTCAAGAGCACCGTTATTCCACTCGTACCCTTCATAACAGGTATGTCCAGTCTATTAATAGCTATACCAGTCATCGGCCCACCTAAGATCACCCTATCTGCATCTTCTTTCATTCCTTGGGCATATTTTAGAAGTTCTTCCACGGTAGTACCTATCCTTGCCACAACATTGATTGGTTTATTGACACCTTCACCACTTATCGTTATACCCCTTTGAATAAGTGGTTTTCTGTCTACGACGGCCTCTTTTATTGCAATAACGGTCTGCACATTTTGTACCACAGTACCTACATCCATGGGGAGACCACCAACGGGTACTTTTCTTCCGGTGATGGCGTATATGAGCTGTTTTTCAGCCCCTTGAGGATACTTGGTCCTCAAAAGCTTCAATTCTATATCATCGGAATTCAAAACACTTTTCAATTGCTCATATGCATCAATTTTGTTCGATTCAATGCCAATATATGCCTTTTGAACTTGCAGTATTTTCATAACTATCTTGATACCCAAAATCAAATCTTGGGATCTTTCCAGCATCAGTCTATGATCAACCGATAGATAAGGTTCACATTCGGCGGCATTGACTATGAAAGTGTCTATCTTCTTTTCAGGAGGAGGAGAAAGTTTGACATGTGTGGGAAACATCGCCCCGCCCAGACCCACTATACCAGCTTTCTTAATTATCTCGAGAAGCCTCTCTTTGGTAAGATTCTCCCAATCGGTATGTTCCAAATACTGCCATTCGTCATGGGAAGTTTTCTGTATGACCACCGCTTCCATTGGCCTGCCTTGTATGGGATGATAAAGTTTGTCTATCTTTTTCACAAAACCGGTAATGGGAGAGTGAACATAAGCTGATATAAAACCACCAGGCTCTCCAATCACCTGTCCTGTCTTTACCTGGTCGTTCTCTTTCACAACACACTTAGCAGGTGCTCCTGCGTGGTTCGAAAGAAAGACGTAAACAGTTTCTGGTGGCTCAAGATAGTGTAATTTTTCCTCTTTCGCCAACTCTTTCTTTTCTGGCGGGTGAATACCTCCTTTAAAAGTCAGCAACCTCACCATTTCACCTCCCGCATCACATCAACACTTTTGAGAAGTTCTTTGGAATGTACATTGTAAAGTGGCTCGCCAGGTCTTTCGTTGTAGTATGGTCTTGTACAGTCTGGGCAGCCACTTGTTAAAAATGCATTGTTAGCTTCGGCCGGTATTTGCCTGAAACCAACTATCTGATCATTGTAAAGAACAATAAAATCTTCTCTATCAGTGAATATCAAATAACGTGCCAACTGAATCCTTCTGTATCTTTCGATCGACGGTCTTCTGGCATCTGACAATGCCGTCCCTTTAATTGGTGTGAAGGCGAACAGAGCCACCTGTACGCCCAGCTCATGCATTTTTTTCATTAGATCGAGTATTTCCAAATCCGTTTCACCCAAGCCAACAATTATATGCGTTGAGATTTTCCCAGGGAAGGAATTCGAGGAGTCTACAAGTAACTGTATTGCCTGTTGAAAGCTTCCACCTCTTATCCTTGAAAATAGACCTTCACTCGCCACATCTAAGGCTATACTGACTCTATCTGCACCGAGTTCGAAATATCCAGCTACTTCCTCCAAGGTTCTGGCGCGAACTGATACAGAGACTGCGACGTTAGTTTTTTTCAACTCTACTAATAAATCTTTTAAATGTTCCTCGTAACCTTCATAAGAAACAGTCTGAAGGCAAACTCTTTTGAAATCACTTTTTTTTATCAGTTCCATGATTTCTCCAGGATCAACTTTCTCCCAGATCACACGGCTCAAGAATTTGTGATCTGTCTTGGACATTGAAGCATGTGTACAGTATAAACAATTGAACTGACATCTCCCATCAAGCATCAAATATGCTGTCTTTAGATCAAAGGCCGAAGTTTTCTTCGATCTCAGTTTGTACAGTGTTCCAACCGATGCCCTGACTATCAATTCTTATCATCTCCGGCTTCATAGATATACACTTTTTCATGAGACTTCAACTCAATCTTACCACTTGAAAATTGTATGTCAAAACCGTTCACTTTATCGGGAATCTCTGCGTCGACGAATTCCCTAACCAGTATGTTGATAGCAGTACGTTTTGCCAGATCTGTTTCATAAGCCTTTTTTACAAGCTTTCTTTGATGTGAAATTGTCGAAAAGGTCATGGCCGCTATCATGCTAATAAGTAGCAGGCCGACAACCGTATCTAAAATTAGAAATCCCTTCATGAATCCTTACCTCGACATGATCAAGTTTTAATTTCTTCTGAATTAAGAGAAATCTATCAAAACTGCGTAAAAAAGTACGATACTATCAAGATTATTCCTAGAACCATTAGAGTCATTAAGAAAGCCAGGAGAAAATCAGACCCAGTAGATTCATGCAAAGATTTCGTACGATGTGTCTGTGCGTTTGTAGTTTTCGTTAAACCAGTTTCTTGTACCATCTCAGATATTTTATCTTCCCATTTTTGCTGCTGCATGGTATTGATTTTTTCTTCAAACCTATTCTGTTCTGACATGATCTTCACAGATTTTGGAACGATGCCTCTGGTCATAATACCTCCACCTGCATCAACTTTTATAAGAAAATATTCCTGTTTTTTTCCTTTCAACAACTCTTTTCCCACGAGAGTCCCTGCCAGCGGCATGATGTTACCCTTCTCTGAAAAATGTTTGGGATAAAGACTTTTCAATTTCTCAAGATTTTCTTGATTTCTGACATTCAAGACAACAAAAAACAACGGATCACCAAGATCAAAATCAACAATCGTCCTACCCTTTATTGGATCCACGAGTGGAAAAATTTCTGGAAGGTTTGATATATCAGGTCTTTTGAGAAACTCAGCTAATCCTTCATCGTCGAACTGTTCCCACAATTGCATGAAATTCTCTGCAGAGATTTCCTCATAGCTCACCTGTTTAAAGTCAACAACAACTTCAATTTTGGGTGCCCAGTCCTTGAAAATTTCTGAGATTATGTATTGAACAAGATCTGCATCTTTATCTTGAACAGCCGCAGTGATCTCGGCACCGAAAATTTGAGAACCCTTTCGCGAGATATAACTTGAAAGATGATTCAAAAACTCTCGCGATAGATCAGAACTCTCTGGAATCTGGGCGAAAATTTTGTTTTTCATCTCGCCAAAAGCTTTGATAAAGTTTGCGTATTCAGAGAGTAGGTCCACATTCAGATAATTTGAGTACCTACTGGGAACGATTACCAAATCGTATTCAGGTTGTTCGTTAGCTTTTCCAAAGAAAAATCCCATGCCCTCTTCTGCAGTCACACGACTCTTCAGACGGTACTTTACAAAATAAAAATCCAAGAACGTTCACTCCCTATGTAGCACATACCCACCTGATTCTATGGTTGACAATTCAAAGTCTCTCTCCGTAACACCGATTCCAATAACACAATTTTTCCCAATTACGACACCTGCTGGTATTTTTGAATACATTCCTATCACACTTATGTGGTCCGTGTACACCTCCTCATCTAATCGACTGGGTGCAGGCTCGCCTTCACCTATTGTCACTCGCTCTTGAATAATTACACGCTCGGCTACAATAGTGTCTGAAATCAGACAATCTCTTTCAATACAGGTCCCCGTCATGATAACACTGTTTTTGACAACCGTGTTCTCACCGATGTATACTCCCTGAAAGATAACGCTATTTTCAACGATCCCGTGAATTTCGCATCCCTCGCTGATGATTGAGTTTACGATCCTGGACGATGATGCACAGTATGCTGGGGGCATCTCTTCGGTCTGCGTATAAAAACGCCAATGGCGATCATACAAATTGAGAGGTGGAATGGGTCTTGTTAGCTCAAGATTACTTTCCCAGTACGACTTAATTGTACCAACATCCCGCCAGTAACCGCTGAACCTGTAGGCATATATTTTTTGATTATCTTTAATCATCTTCGGTATCACATCATGGCCAAAATCATGCGTGCTCGATTGGTCTGCTTCATCTTCGATGAGATATTCTTTGAGAAATCTCCAGTTGAAAACGTATATTCCAAGAGATGCAAGATTTGACCTAGGTTGAGCTGGTTTTTCTTCAAAATCAATAATCCTATGCTCCAGATTTGTTATCATAATGCCAAACCTATTGGCCTCTTCTATGGGTACCTCCATACAAGCGATGGTACCATCCGCACCTTTCAGTATGTGAAAATCTATTATATCGTTGTAATCCATTGCATACACGTGATCACCAGACAAAATTATTACAAAATCGGGATTGTATGATTCTATGTATTCCATGTTCTGATAAACCGCATTCGCTGTGCCCTTATACCAACCTGAGACACCACCAAGATACGGTGGCAGTATGGTGACTCCACCTTTCTTTCTGTCCAGATCCCAAGGTCTGCCAATGTTAATGTGATTATTGAGCAGATGAGGGCGATATTGCGTGAGAACACCCACTTGGTAGATCCCAGAATTCACACAGTTACTCAAAGTGAAATCAATCAATCGGTACTTACCGCCAAATGGTACTGCTGGCTTTGCTATCTTTTCTGTTAGGACACCTAACCTCTTACCGTGCCCTCCAGCAAGAATAAGCGCAAGAACATTTCTCATCTTAACCACCTCAGAGCACTGCTCTTTTTTCCAAAATGGCTATAGAATCTCTGCCCACAAGGCGTGATTCTTGCCTTATGAGGACTTCCTTGTCAAGGATGGCGTTTTTGACAATCGCCCCTTCTTCAATAACAGTATCCTGCATTACAACAGAGTTTTCAATTGTAGCACCGGCTTTTACATAGACTCCCCTGAACAATATGGAGTTCTCTACACTTCCATTGACGATACAACCATCAGACAATATGGAATTTTTCACGACTGCAGTGCTGCCAATCTTAGGCGGTGGCAGATCCTTCAATTTTGTGTAAATCTTGCCGTACTTGTAGAAGAGTTCCTCGCGCACTTCCTTTTTCAAACCATCCATATTTATACGAAAGTATTCATCAATTCCCTTTTTCACATTTCTCCAGTAGCCGTTGAAAAGATATCCACAAACCCTCAGTCTGTCCAACTGTGAGGTTACAATGCTCAGAAGATCTGTTTCACCCTTTGTGACATAGTTATACAAAAGTTCCATGAGAAGATACTTATTCATAAAATAGATCCCAAGAAAACCTATGTTTGTCTTGGGTTTTTGTGGTTTTTCTTCTATGTTGGTTATCCGATTTCCAGATAGTTCGACTATCCCATACTGTGACAAATTATAGGTATCATCTAATTGTTTTACCAAAAGCGTTATATCGGCATCGTTCGAAAGATGAAAATCAAAGACCCGAGAAAAGTCTATTTTATAAATATGATCACCCGAGCCAATTAGAATGTAATCTTCCTCTCCTCTTCTGAGCAGTGTCATATTTTGAAATATTGCATCAGCTGTCCCCTTGTACCAGTAAGACCCCTCTTGGCTAACATATGGCTGTAATATGAACAGTCCTCCATTTTTTCTGTCAAGGTCCCACTCCTTACCAGAACCAAGGTGGTCCATCAAACTGCGGGGGTTGTACTGAGTCAGAACACCAACCTTTCTGATCCCTGCATTCACCATATTGCTTAGAGTGAAATCGATGGCGCGGTATTTACCAAAAACAGGTAAGGCTGCACTCGCTCGCTTTGCAACGAGTGAACGAAGAGATTCGCTCTGCCCTCCGGCAAGAATCAAACCCAGGATTCTCAAGAAAACCCCTCCAAATCAATTCTATCATCTGAGTACAGAAAAACACATATTGGTATACAATTTTAAAGGAGGTTTTCCCAATGTGGTACCCCGGGCACATAGCAAAGGCTTCAAAATTGATCGAACGCCTCAGGAAAAATATTGATCTAGTCGTTGAATTACTGGATGCAAGGGCTCCAGCTGCTACCCGTTCCTACAGTCGGAATCCAATCAAAGCAAAGAAAAGTGTTATAGTCATGACTAAATCAGATCTGGCTCTCGATGATGGAGTGATTCTCTGGAAAGAATTTTTTGAAAAATCAAATGAACAGGTCTTCCTTTTCAACAAATATACTCAGAGAGAAAAAGTTATCGAATTCATAACAAAATTTGTTCAAAAAAACGGTTTCGTCATAGTTGTGGGCGTCCCAAATGTTGGAAAATCGACCTTCATAAACAAATTGAAAGGAACCAAATCCGCTCAAGTTGGCGCGGTACCTGGTATAACAAAAGGTATACAGTGGTTTTCTGTCGCCGAGAAATTCAAAGTATTGGATACACCGGGCTTACTTCTACCAGACCTTTGGAGTACAGACCTGGGTGCGAAGCTTTTGCTACTTGGAAGTCTCACTGTTGACATGGTACCGCCAAAGGTTATAGAAAGAGCCTTTGAAATATATAGTAAAGCCATGAAGATTGAAACTGCAAACTTGGAGGAATATCTTGAAAAGTATGCACTGGAGAAAAAGATGATAATCAAAGGAGGTCAACCGGATAAAAAGAGGGCTATGGTGAACTTGTTCAATTCAATCGCGCAGGGAAAGATGGGAAAATTCACTTTCGAATTTCCACAGGAGGTTGATGAGTATCAAAGCGATTATTTATCTACCACTCGATCCTGAAAAAGCTAAGAGATCAAACCTTCCAATAAAGTTGCCCATATTAGTCGAGGATTTCCCTGTGATAGTCGATACAAACCAAATCCCCATCGATATTGTAATTCGTGGACTTGAGGCACAATGCGAGTTGTCCAGAGACCAATATTACGAATCTTATCTTGTATACTTTTACTATGAAAAGGTCAAGATCTCACTCAACAATGATGATCTGGAATCTGCCCAGGTGTGGTTAGAAAAGGTTAAGAGATTCGGTGAAGACTACAGATATGATTTCTTCAAAGGGTTGATCGCGTCTAAACTGAAAAATTACGAACTGGCGGAAGTTTTTCTAAGATCCAGTGTCTCAAAGAATGAGAAATTTGTGTTGGGTCATTATGAGCTTGGAAATATCCTCAGAGCAAAGAGGGAATTGGAAGATGCCATCTTAGAATACCAGAAAGCCTTTGAACTCGACAATACCTTCTTGCTTCCTCTTCTGAGAATTGGTGACTGCTACATGGAACTTGGTGAAATAAGACAAGCTTGTGACTTCTATCAAACGATAACACAGCTTGATTCTCAGTTCTCTCAAGCTTATTCAAGGTTGGGTGTGGCTTGTAACATACTTCAAAGATACGAATATGCTGAGAAGTCATTGAAAAAAGCTTTAGAGATCGACCCCAAGGATTCAAACAGTGCATTCAATCTTGCACACACACTTTCCAAGTTGGGGAAGCATTTTGAAGCTATGAGTATCCTCAAACGGCTCGTTGAGAAAGAACCACAAAACAGTTCTTTCCTCAACGAATATGCTTTGACGCTAAGACGATTGGGATTTTACGAACAGGCAAAGGAGATTATAGACCAAGCACGGCAGATCGATGATAATCAAATGATAATATATAACCAAGTACTCCTGACGTTCTTCATTGACAGGAGAGAAGCTCATTCATTACTCGGGGACCTATCAAGGGATTACAGAGAAAAGATAGATGAGTTGGTCTTGTTTCTAAGAGAATGGGATGGTTCGGTGTTTATCCCCGATTTCATGAGTGAGAGGGTCAAAAAAGTAAAATCTTCCATGGATGGATTGAGCCTCGATGTACACAAACTGGCACATTTTATCAAAGATGGGGATAGGATCGAAATGCTTAAAGATGGTTTCTTCCCTGTACAAGATACACTCACAGATACTGTAAAGTGGCTTGACATAATCTTAGCTATTCTTTTAGCGAGTGCTGAAGATCCTTTCGAAATGGAAAAAAATGTTACAAAAGCAACTGTTGCAATGTATGGCAGCGGTATAATGCTGGCTGTTGGAGTAGGACTCACAAGACTTCTCTTTCATGTAAAGTCAAACAAAAGCTTCGAACTTTCCAACTTCATACATGATGTGGTACCGGATCTTCAAGAGTATCATTGGAACTTTGCTAAGAGGGTATCTAAGCTCGAGGAAGAGAGTTTTTCTTTTGAAGATCTCGATTTTAGAGTGGAAAAAGGGAGTGATTTCTTCATTGAACTCTTAAAGGCTCTGTCCACAGATCTCAGTGAGAACACAGGTAATAGATTTTTTGAAGAGATCTATTCAACTTTTCGAGCGCAGTGGAGGTGATGGAATGAATTATGACAGGCAACAAATTTTGAGTGAAATTGTCCAGCCAGGGCAGAGTAAAATTGTACTACTTGTCATGGATGGTATTGGAGATCTACCAAAAGATGGCAAGACAGCCTTGCAAAAGGCCAAGACACCAAATTTAGACAGGTTGGCAACGGAATCTGACTTAGGCCAGACGATACCTGTCTTAGCGGGCATCACACCCGGTAGTGGACCGGGCCACTTGGCACTGTTTGGTTATGATCCTGTGAAATATCAAATAGGCAGGGGTATCCTGGAAGCCTTGGGTTCAAATGTTCCCGTAGGTGAAAAAGATGTAGTTGCGAGGGCAAACTTTGCAACCATTCGGGATGGTATTGTGGTGGATAGAAGAGCCGGCAGACCAGCTACAGAGGAAAGCTCAAAAGTAGTAGAGAAACTCTCCAAATCTATCAAAGAGATAAAGGATGTTAGAGTGACTTTCTATCCCGGTAAAGAACACCGCTTTGTAGTCAAACTTACTGGTGAAGATCTTGACGACAGATTGACCGATGCCGATCCACAGAAGGAAGGCAAACCAATTCTTTTCACAGAACCCTTGTGCGAAGAGGCAAAGAAGACCTCTGAAGTAGTGAATGAACTGATGAAGCAGATCGGTAGTGCTCTTTCCGATGAGCAAAAGATGAACTTTGCATTGATCAGAGGTTTTTCAAAGTATCCAAGGCTCCCTCAGTTTCCACAAGTCTACAAAATGAAGGCCTGTGCTATCGCAACTTATCCAATGTACAAAGGTATAGCTAAACTGGTGGGCATGGAGGTTCTCGAAACGGGTATCACGATCCAAGATGAAGTGAACACACTCAGGAACTCATGGGACAAATACGATTTCTTTTATTTCCATGTTAAGAAAACTGATTCCTATGGAGAAGACGGCGATTTTGATTCCAAAGTTCACGTTATTGAAGAGGTAGACAGTGTAATACCACAGATACTTTCCCTCAAACCTGATGTCTTAGTGGTGACAGGCGACCATTCTACGCCAGCGATTTTGAAATCTCACAGCTGGCATCCTGTACCTTTCATGATTTGGTCCCCTTACACCAGAAAGGGATTGAGTAGATCCTTCGATGAATTTGAATGTGCAAGAGGCAGCTTAGGAACTATATATGCTGTAGATGCAATGTCACTAATACTTTCTCATAGTCTAAGACTTGAAAAGTTCGGTGCATGAAATATTTCTGGCTCATCCTTTTCATTGGAATTTCAACTGGGGTCTTGGCAACCCCAGTTTTGTCAATCATTTTACTCTTTGCCACACTTTTTCTTTTCAAATCAAAGGCAGCAAAAATCTATGCGATCTCTGTTATGATAGGTTTCTTAATTGCTCTTCCCAAGGTTGATTCAAAACAAGTGGAACTCGTTGGATTAGTTGTTGGTAAGAAATCAAACTACGTTATTGTGACCAATGTCAAAGTCTATTCTGTGGATGGCTGGAGGCGTTTGAATCATCAAGTTAAAATAAAAACGAAAGATCTCAACGTGGGAGAACAAATATACGCTTATGGTACTATATGGAGTTCTTTTGCACATCCACATTACACAGTGGAACCCGTGTTTTGTGCGGGCCTCACACAGACTTTGAAAGGTTTTTCAAAAATTCTTGCGATACTTCAGGATTTTAAAGAACGGAGCAAGAAATTTATTCAAGATACATTGGGTGATCTGGGAAAAATAGTGAATGGATTGTTGTTCAGTGAAGCAGAGTATGATAGAGCTGAATCTTTAAAACTCAGGCAAAGTGGTTTAGCACACCTGTTTGCTGTGTCAGGCCTTCATGTTGGAATAATTTATGTTTTCTCCGACATAATAGTAAGCTTTTTCACCTACAGATTTCTTTTGAGAAGAATTATAAACTGTTCCGTTGCACTACTTTTCGCACTCAGTACAGGTCCGACAGCGTCAGCCTCCAGAGCAGCAATGATGTTAATTGTATGGAATATTTTTAAAATCACAGATTATCCAATAGAGTCTCTCAATGTTCTAGGGCTTGTTGGTACGATTAATCTTTTGATTGAGCCTTATTCCATCTTGTCTCCATCGTTTTTGATGAGCTATTCTGCAACGAGTGCAATATTAATTATTCAGGAAAGGATCAAGAAATACAATTTCCTGTTTAAGAACCTGACGATATCAACAGCTGCCTTCATTGGCGTTGCACCTTTTTTGAGTATGTTCTCGTCTTTGAATCTTCTAACTGTTTTCATCAGCTTTCCAGCGACAGTTTTAGTCACTCCCATAATTTGGATTGGTTTTCTTTCGAATATTCTGAGAGCATTCCATCTGAACAGGACTGCACAAACTCTTTTGATTGGTGCAACGCCTTTTGTCCATCTTATTAAGAAGATAGTAGAACTTTCCTCGCTGTTTCCAAATTTATCACTTGGCTTAACTGGTTATATCCTCTTTTCCACGTTAGCGGTTCTCCTACTCTGGCACCTGGGGCATAAACCGTAGAATTTTATGTCGTAATCGTTTACTTGATATCCCGTTTTTTCCTCCACGTTTCTTACCAAGTCTTTCACCGTTTTCTCGTCTATCTCTATGAGCTCGCCGCATGTCTTACATATGACGTGCTGATGAAGTGTTTCCGACTCGGGAGTAGCCAGTTCATACCTATAAACACCTTCACCAAATTCCAGTCTTCTGAGAAATCCAAGTTTCGAGAGCAATTCTACTGTCCTGTAAACTGTTGCTTTGCTGATTCTGTATCTTTTTTCAATCAATCTTCTGTACACATCCTCGGCACCAAGATGTTTTTCTCCAGATTCAGCAAAGATTTTTAAAACGATCTCCCTTTGGGCGGTCATTCTATACTTTTTTGAACGAAGCTCTTTTCTCAAAGACTCGTAGATCACATCTATCCTCCTTTCACAAGTTCATTACGGGTTTTATATCTATCTTCCAACCTGTCAGCTTGGCAGCAAGCCTGGCATTTTGACCACCTTTGCCTATGGCCAACGAAAGCTGTGTTGGTGGCACCAAAACGCGTGCAGCTTTCCTTTCGAAATCCAATATTTCAACATTTGTTGCTGATGCGGGTGCCAATGCATTCGCTATCAGTTGTCTTGGGTCTTCAGACCACCTGAAAATATCAACCTTTTCGCCCTTCAGTTCCTTGAGTATGGCTACTATACGGCTGCCTCCCTCACCAATACATGCACCAACGGGATCAACTTGAGGATTCGTCGTTATGACCGCAATCTTGGTTCTGACTCCAGGCTCCCTCGCAATCGCCTTAATCTGTACTATACCATTCTCAACCTCTGGAACTTCAAGTTTTAACAAACCTGCAACGAATTCTGGCGAGGCACGACTAACTATTATCTTAGGCCCTTTTTTGTCTTTGATAACATTTTCCACGTAGACTTTTATCAAATCACCGGGTTTTATCGTTTCATTACCGATCCATTCCTTCTTAGGCAATCTGGTTTCTATCTTTCCAACCCTTATGTCCGCCCAGTCAGAAGTAACTCTTATAACCTCGGCAGTGATGACACTTCCAGCGAGTTCCGAGTAATGTTCGTATTGTCTTTCTTTTTCAAGTTCTCGTATTCTCTGTATTAAAACTTGCTTTGCAGTCTGTGCTGCTATTCTGCCAAAATTTTTTACACTCATCTTCTTGTAGACCTTTTTACCTATTTCAGCCAGAGGATCGATCTTCTTTGCCTCTTGAAGGCTTATCTGTGTCAGTTGGTCTTGAGCTACCTCTACCACATCGAAGACTTGAAAAAGCTGGATATCGCCCGTCATCCTGTCTATTTTTACATCAACATTCTTCGCTGTACCAAAGTTTTTCTTGTAGGCACTTACCAAAGCCTTTTCCAATATTTGTATTATTTCATCCTTTGATATACCTTTTTCTTCTTCAAGTTGATCGAGTGCATCCAAAAGACCGAGGTTCATGAGCCCACCTCCTTAAAATTCGACTTCCAGTTTACTTTTGCTGACCTGTTCGGGTGAAAAATCCAACGCTCCTGATTCTGTCTCAACAGTGATTTTGATTTCATCAGCATATTTTATATATCCCATCACAAATCTTCCATCTGTAAGCCAGAATTTTGCCAATCTTCCTGTGAACCTTTTGTAATCCTGAACACCTCTCATTGGTCTGTCAAGACCCGGAGAAGATACTTCAAGAACGTAACTGTGCTCAATCAAGTTGTTCAGGTCAAGGTATTTACCCAATTCATTGGAAACCTTTTCACACTGCTTGATGCTCACATATCCATTTGGATCGTCGATCACAACTCTCAAAACCCAGTTACCTCTCTCACGTCTGAATGAAAGATCGAACAGTTCGAGTCCGAAATTTTTCAACATGTCACAGACAACAGGCTTCAATTTTTCAATGACCTCTTTCATACGGATCACCTCTACTGAAAAACCGGGACATCTGTCCCGGTACTTTTGGCGGAGAGGGTGGGATTTGAACCCACGGGTGAGTTTTGCCCACCACACGCTCTCCAGGCGTGCGCCTTAGACCGCTCGGCCACCTCTCCTTGAATCTAATGCTCGCAAGATTATTTATATCATAAATGAGAAAGATTCGCAAGTGTCACTGTGTTTTTCTGATCTGGAATGTACCTCCAATATTTGAACCCTGTATCGTATAGTTACCTTGAATGGTATTTCCTTGGATCGTACCTGTGAAAATCACAACATACTGTGTTTGATAATAAATGGATTCCAAAGTTGCGGTAATTTTCACAGTATTACCTGAGATAGTACCTGTGAATTCACCGTAATCTGAATCATCAACGATAATATCACCTTGAAGCTTGTTTCCTGACTGTTGGATGCTAAGTTCCATGTTTCCTCGCTGGCCCGTTGCGGAGTTTACGTAATATCCAGAATAATCACCCGAAAGATTCACAGCTGTACCAGGAGTTCCACCTTGAGTTTGTTGAGGCGGCTGAGTTCGCTGGGCTGGTTGAGTCTGCTGGACCGTTTGTTGCGGTAATGCGTATCCCCAGTCCTTCAAAATCGCCGCGGGTAAAGGTGGCAATTCCGGTGGCAGGATACCCTGTTTTTGAAGTTCAGCAACATTCACTACAAAAAACTTTCCAAGCTCCAATTTTGACAACTGTTGAGTAGCTGCTTCGACAGCCTGTTCAAAGCTCATGCTCTTACCGACAGCAGGACCTCCAAGCCCAGTCGATTCGATTGGTAATATATCACCAGAAGGTAACTCTATCACAGGAAAAGCATGCCCAGGTATGACAACGATGTAGCTTTTCAAACTCACAGCTTGACACACTGCTGCAAAGAGTATTGAAAGATCGATACAGGTACCCGCCTTATCCTTTAAGACATCCCTTGGAAATTTTATATCTTGTCCTAACGAGGAATACTCAACCAAAAAGGTGGAAGGTGTTTGATAGGAAATCTTGTTGTGAATTGCTAAGTCATACAGGGCTTTGCAAAACTGAATCGCATCCTGGTCTTTTGCAGCTGCAGCAGCCCCACCAGAAAGTTGACTTACCATGCCGGCAAAGGTTTTCACAGGATCATCCAAGTGTGTAACGTAGGCTGCCACCAATGGTGTATTTGAAAAATTATCGATCCAGGTACCGGTTCTTTCCTCTTCAGGCACATTTGAAAATTCGAATTGGTTTATCCCAAGTATTTGTACTCTCTTTGTTATCGTATCAGTATAGGTTTTGTTAGAGCGGTCCTTGTAAGTGTATTTTATTTGTAGATCACAGGGTGTCTGTGATTTCAACTGTGCTATTGTGGAAGATATTATAGGATAATACAAATCAACAACGGCTCCACCCGGTGCCACGAGATCGTATACACTTTCTGCAGACCAAGAGGTGTAATCACCAAGTTTGTATGAAATTCTCAAATCCACGATATCACCCTGGCCCGTGTTTAAGAAAACTGTTTTCGCTAACCAATAAGCACCGTCCATAACTTCCGGCATCCCATAGACTTTGTAAAGGGACGCCATTATTCTGGGTTTTACCTTAATGTTCACCTCTGCACTGACTTTTCCCGAGAGATTTTTTCTTTTCATTGAATATGAAAAGATGCCTGTCGATGGGTCATATTTGAAATCGGAAGAATCTTTTGGAAGATTCAGTGTCATTGTCATGAAGGCAACTTCTTCGGCCGATAAAGGCTGTACCAAGACAAAGATCGCCTGTTTGCTGTCTGAATAGATTAATTCTGCGCCTTTTCCGAGGTTGAACTCCCATCTTTGTCTTTTGCTTGCACAAGCTCCTACAACCTTCGCGTCAAGCAAAATAGAATTTTTCGCATCGTCATAACTGACCTTTACGTCCGACAACTCAAAGATGCTGCTGAACGTAGTCATGTTCCTCACCAAGACATAAGGATTCGGATAGGCATTCTTCACCTGAATGTACAATGCGTTGGTTGGAAAAACCCATTTGAAAGAAAGATTCATGTTTCCTTTTTCATCAACTGTGCCGTTGACGTAAATTTTGATCGTATTGAGTTTTGTCAACTGGAGGCTGAAGACACTGAGAACCAGAAGTAGCATCAGAAGTGAGAGTATCTTCTTTCTCACTCATCATCCCTCCTTGACAGTCAATTATATCATCAAATGATGCTATCATTAGAATCGGCTAAGATATTTACAGAAGTTTTCTAGCGCGCACTGGTCGCAGCTTGGTTTGTGTTTTGTACACATATTTTTTGCGTGTTTTACTATGAGTGCGTGATACTCCTTATACATTTGCAGATCTGGTGGGATGATGTAAAATAATTTCTGAATACTGTCATAATCATCTTTGTTTGAAAGAACACCTAATCTTTGAAAGATTCTTTTTGTGTAGTTATCAACGACAAAAACAGGTACGTTGAAGGCATAAAGCAAAATTGAATCTGCCGTTTCTTTTCCTACACCTTTTATCTCCAAGAGTACTTCTCTTGTTATATTACTGGAGAGTTTCATGAAATCAAAATCATATTGTTTCAAAAACTTGAGCATATTTTTCAATCTCTGAGCTTTTAGGTTGTAAAAACCTGCAGGTTTAATAAGAGCTGCAAGTTGCTCTAACGGAAGTGCATATAGTTTTTCTGGTTTCAGTACCCTATTGTTCCTCAAATTTGATATTGCCCTTTCCACATTCTTCCACGATGTGTTTTGTGTCAGAATGGCTCCAACGATTACTTCAAACCAGTCTTCTGCAGGCCACCAGCCTTGCGAACCGTACTCATCATAGAGCAAATTGTATATCTTGAGCAAAAAATCTTTAAGCTCCACCAAATTGATCTCTCCTGAATAGAAATCATACCAAAGATAGTTTTTCATCATTTCAACAGATCCTGAGGCTTTATGATATGCTATCATGTATGAAGCCAACGATGGGGTGACTCGATGACAAAGAATGATAAGAAAAACTGGAACCTTTTGCTGTTTGTCAGCGGTAGATTTGAATCGCTCCTCGGATGGGCTGCAC
>JBKBIU010000208.1:0-2932 GCA_046294065.1 Pseudothermotoga sp. | reverse complement strand
ACGTCTTCTCTTACTATGGACAGATCGATGCCGAATTTTCTCAAACCATCGATGATTTCAAGTATCTTATGAACGAATATTTCTGACGAACTCTTTGTGACATTGATTCCAATTACAGGTATTCTGTAGCCAATGTACCTCAACCCGGCCAGTAATCCTGCATAGGTACCACCACTGCCAACAGCACAATAGATGGCATCAAATTCATTTAAATTGAGTTGAGTACAAAGTTCAGCGGCTGCCATGACATACCCCATCGCTCCAAGTGAGTTTGATCCGCCCTCTGGTATCGTGTAGACTTTCAGACCATTTTTTTCAAAACGGCCTCGGTGTTCTTCATAGATTTCCTCTATTCTTGCGTACTCTTCGACACTTACAGTTACCAATTCGGCACCCAAAAGTTTGTCAATTAGTAAATTGCCGTTTGGTATTTGCTCTTCAGCTGTCTCACATTTTTGAGAGATGGCTTGATCTGTTATAGTCTTTGGGTTAGGTACTCTAAGAAACAATACAGGCTTGAGCCCAAGCTTTACAGCCAGATGAGCCGTAGCTCTTGCATGATTCGATTGAATACCACCACAAGTGAAAACCACTTTGCAGTCTTTTCTGAGGGCATCTGCTAAAAGAAATTCGAGTTTCCTAATTTTGTTTCCGCTGGATACAAGCTCAGTCATATCATCTCTCTTGATGAAGATTTCTCTTTCGTACTCTTGACTCAATTTTGGCAAGAATTCAACTGCAGTGGGAAGTTTTGCCAAAGATAGCTTCATTCAAATCACCTCCAGAAATTTCTCAGTGGTTAATAATAGTTCTTTCCAGGTAGCGGGGGTCTTGAAGGTTCCACGCCTTGCTCCACCTCCGCCAGTACCAGGCAATTCTTTCTTGAGAGATTCAATCAATTTTGAGCAATCAATTTCTTTTGAGGCAAACAGATAGCCTTCAGAGGTCTTGCAGATCAAGAGATCTGTTTGGAAATATTTTGCTAAAGAGTATGCCACTTCATCAAATCCTTCATAGGTTGAAACTGTGTAACCTTTGAGTCGATGAGTTTCAAGCTTTTCATGAAGCACCTTTGCTAGTTCTTCCGATAATCTTTTTATTAAGGAAGCCTGCTCCTTTATCTTGTTCAAAAGACCTTCTATCCTATCTTGCATTTCGTCAACTGAACTTGTTAAAAGTTTTGACAGTTCCCTGAGTACAAGCACCTTTTTGTTGTAATCTTTTACTGCTCGATTACCTGCCAAAAAATAGACTCTCGTGAGCGATCCCTTGGTTTTTTCCCAGGAGACTACCTTTATAACACCTATCTCGCCTGTGTTTTTAACATGATATCCCCCGCAGGCTGCTGTATCGAAATCATCTATTTTTACAATCCTTACCAAATCTGTAACCTTTTCACTGAGAGCTTTTCTAAGGTTCATCTTTTCTGCCTCTTCACGATCGAGCTGGAGAATCTCAACATCAACACATTTTCTTACTATCTCGTTGGCGAGTTCTTCCGATGCTTTGAGTGTTTCTATCGTAAACTGGGGCATATCAAGATCGATTGTGGATGATTCTTCGCCCATGTGAAAACTCACAGTTCCTGCTTGGGCAACTTTTAGAAAAGAAGCGGACAATATATGCTGTGCTGTATGTTGAATTGCGATATCTTTTTGTCTCAATTGGTCTATTACACAGTCATACTCACCGGGTTCGATGAATCTATCAAGCATGTGAACAATTTCGTGTTCACTCGTTTCCTGGACATTCAGGACGTTGGCTGGTCCGATCTTTCCGTGATCGCCCAGTTGACCTCCTTTACCGTCAGGGTAAAAGGGGCTCTGATCACTCACAGCAAAGAACTTACCATTTTCTTCATAAACTCTTTTGATCTTTATCACACCTTTAACCTCCTTGATCTGTAAAATAAGATTCAGAATGCGAACAAAAGGGGGTCATGGAGTGACAACTCTGTCAGTACTTATATCGCTTGCGTCAGTGATTGTTTTTCAAAGATTGACCAGACGATTGATCATATCTATGATAGCAGGTTTCATAGTCTTTGCAGCAATCAACCAACAAGTCGTAACAGGCTTTCCTAGGGTCTTTTTGGCCTCTGTCAGCGATATTTCTTTCATAACACTCTTACCAAGTGTCTTCTTAATATATTTTCTGGGTGAACTCATGAATATTTCCAAGGACGCAGATCACTTTTCATCTTCTGTTCAAAAACTTTTTCAAGACACCAGATCAGCAGCTGTCTTGATGCCTGCGGTAGTGGGTCTCATGCCGATGCCAGCGGGAGCTATGTTCACCGCACCCATCGTTGATCAAGTGGGAATCGATATGGACAATTTGCAAAAGACTACCATCAATTACTGGTTTCGTCATTGCCTTGAGCTTTTCTGGCCTGTATATCCTGCCATGTACCTTTTGTCAAGCGTTGTGAACACACCTCTAGGAACAATCTCCCTTAGACTGTCACCACTTTTTGTAATTTCCTTTGTCTTTGGCTGGATCTATTTCAATGGTTTCACTCTGCCTAAAGTGAGGTACATGCAAAAAGATGACTGGAAGAAAATGTGGCCTGGGCTGATAATTCTTTCAACGGGTTTCATGATATTGGCTTTCAAGATCGATGGTTGGCTGGCGCTTTTGATAGCGAGTTCCTTTTACGCAACACTCAGAATCAAGTTCATTGGGAAAGCTTTGGTCAACTCATTCAAAAGAATGGACATCGTTCCTATTTTGTTGGTAGTTTTTCTTTACAAACACTCCATGATAGATCTTGGAATTGGCCAAAGAATGAATATGGAACTTTCAAAAGCAGGATTCGGAGTTTTTGTGGTATCAATGATTCTTCCATTTGTGATAGGTATGTCAACGGGTCTGACCAGCGGAGCTGTTGGGGTATCGTTGCCTATCATCGTAGGAATGGGAGCAAATAATC
>JBKBIU010000009.1:0-17135 GCA_046294065.1 Pseudothermotoga sp. | reverse complement strand
GCTGAAGAGATGCGGGAAGAAATGATATCCTTGCTTGCTGAAGAAGACGAAGAAATCATGGAACTTTATTTAGAGGAAAGAGAAATTCCTGTAGAGAAGATTAAAAGCGCCCTTAGAAAAGCTACGATAAATAATAGATTGGTTCCTGTTCTTTGTGGAGCATCAGCAAGGAACAAAGGAGTGCAACCTTTACTCGATGCGATAGTTGATTATCTACCTTCACCTTTGGATATACCACCTGCTAAGGCACTAACACTGAACGATGAACAAATAGATATAGTTCCTTCACCCGAAGGAGATTTTGCGGCTCTCGCATTCAAAATACAGACAGATCCTTATGTGGGTAAACTTACCTACGTCAGAGTTTATTCGGGCAGATTGGAAAAGGGAACATATATCTATAATTCCACGAAACAGATACGAGAACGTGTAGCTCGTCTCATGTTTATGCATGCAGACAAGCGTGAAGATGCAGAATATGCAAGAGCTGGCGATATAGTAGCTCTAATAGGTTTAAAAAACACAACAACTGGTGACACGCTCTGTTCACCAGATAGACCTATTTTGCTTGAAAAGATTGACTTCCCGGCTCCAGTCATTTCTATTGCAGTGGAACCAGTCACTCATGATGATGAAGAAAAAATGG
Source organism: Pseudothermotoga sp. (assembly GCA_046294065.1). Taxonomy (GTDB): domain Bacteria; phylum Thermotogota; class Thermotogae; order Thermotogales; family DSM-5069; genus Pseudothermotoga_B. The sequence goes on along the minus strand of JBKBIU010000009.1, from coordinate 16,489 downwards.
TAAAGGCAATCAACGCACTATCTGAGGAAGATCCGACTTTGAGGGTGAATGTCGATAAGGAGACTGGTCAGGTTGTTTTATCCGGTATGGGAGAACTTCATCTTGAAATTGTAACAGACCGTCTCAAGAGGGAGTTCGGTGTGAATGTTAGAATAGGTAGGCCACAGGTTGCATATAGAGAAACCATAAAGCAGCCAGCGGAAGCTGAGGGTAAGTACATAAGACAGACTGGTGGAAGAGGACAGTATGGTCATGTCGTAATGAGGTTCGAGCCATTACCTTTGGATAGCGAGAAAAGTTTTGAGTTTATCAATAAAACAGTTGGAGGTGTAATACCTAAAGAATATATTCCTGCTATAGAAGAGGGCATAAGGGAGTCTATGGAAACGGGTATCTTAGCAGGGTATCCCATGATTGGTATAAGAGCAATATTACTTGATGGTTCTTATCATGAGGTTGATTCATCGGAGATAGCTTTCAAAATTGCTGCAAGCCTTGCCTTTAAGAACGCAATTAAAAGTTGTCAGCCTGTTCTATTAGAGCCTGTTATGCGACTTGAGGTAATTACACCGGAAGAATACGTTGGTGGAATAATTGCTGATTTGAATGCGCGCAGAGCACAGGTTGAGTCACTTGAAAGTCGAGCAAATCTTAGGGTAATAAGGGCACTTGTACCACTTTCTGAACTCTTTGGTTATGCAACAACGCTCAGATCACTCAGTCAAGGCAGAGCAAACCATATAGCGCAATTTTCCCATTACAAAGAGGTGCCAGACAGAGTCATTGAAAAGGTGCTGAAGGCCGTTTAAGTGTGAAGGAGGGAGAATGAATGGCTAAGGAAAAGTTTGTGAGGACAAAGCCACATGTCAACGTTGGTACCATTGGACACATAGACCATGGTAAGACCACGCTGACAGCGGCCATAACAAAGTATCTTTCATTCAAGAATCTTGCTTCGTATGTTCCATACGACCAAATCGATAAGGCTCCTGAGGAAAAGGCAAGAGGCATCACGATCAACATTACACACGTGGAATATCAAACCGAAAAGAGACATTACGCACACATCGACTGTCCCGGTCATGCAGACTACATAAAGAATATGATCACTGGCGCAGCCCAAATGGATGGAGCAATTCTGGTTGTTGCTGCAACAGATGGACCAATGCCTCAGACGCGTGAGCATGTTTTGCTTGCAAGGCAAGTTAATGTGCCTGCAATGGTTGTCTTTCTGAACAAAGTTGATGCCGTTGATGATAAGGAACTTGTTGATCTTGTTGAAATGGAAGTTAGAGACCTTTTGACAAAGTATGAATTTCCTGGTGATGAGGTTCCTGTTATAAGAGGCTCCGCTTTACTTGCCATGGAAGCAAAAGACCCAAACGATCCTGCTTATAAATGTATTCAAGAATTGCTTGATGCACTTGACAATTATATACCAGAACCGATCCGCGAGGTTGACAAGCCTTTCCTAATGGCTGTTGAGGATATTTTTTCTATTACTGGAAGGGGAACTGTTGCAACAGGAAGAATCGAACGCGGAAGGATCAGACCAGGCGATGAAGTGGAGATTGTCGGACAAAGTTATGAGATCAAGAAAACAGTTGTTACAAGCGTTGAGATGTTCAGGAAAGAACTTGATGAAGGTATAGCTGGTGACAACGTCGGTTGTCTTTTAAGAGGCATCGACAAAGATGAGATTGAGCGTGGTCAAGTTCTTGCGGCACCTGGTTCTATCACACCCCACACTACTTTCAAGGCAAATGTTTATGTTCTAAAGAAAGAAGAAGGTGGAAGGCACACGCCATTCATGAAAGGATACAGGCCACAATTCTTCATTAGAACTGCTGACGTCACCGGTGAAATTGTGGAACTGGGTAACAATGCAGAAATGGTTATGCCCGGTGATAATGCCATATTGACCATAAAACTCATATATCCGATTGCAATCGAAAAAGGTATGCGCTTTGCTATTAGAGAAGGTGGAAAAACAGTTGGAGCAGGTGTAGTAGCTGAGATCATAGAGTAATCTATTTGGGGAGCATTGCTCCCCTTCCGTTTTTTGCTAAGAAGGAGGGAACGAAATTTATGCCTGGACAGAAAATCAGAATAAAACTTAAAGCTTATGACCACGAAGTTCTTGACGAATCGGCGAAGAAGATAGTTGAGGTTGCAAAGTCTACAAATGCTAAGATCTCAGGTCCGATACCGTTACCAACAGAAAGATCTTTATACGTAGTATTGAGATCGCCGCACAAACATAAAGACTCAAGAGAACAATTTGAAAAAAGAGTTCATAAGAGGTTGATTGATATAATTGAACCATCTCCGAAAACAATCGACGCCTTGATGAAGATAAACCTCCCAGCAGGGGTCGACGTGGAGATCAAACTCTAATCGTCGGAGGTGCATTGCGATGAAGATGCTGCTTGGAAGAAAACTGGGGATGACCCGGTTATTCAAAGACGATACAGTCATACCTATTACGGTTGTTCAAGCAGGCCCGTGCTATGTGGTGCAGAAAAAGACCCCACAAGTTGACGGTTACAGTGCCGTTCAGCTTGGCTTTGATGTTGTCAAGAAGCTGAACAAACCACTCGACGGGCATTTTAAAAAGGCTCAACTGAAGCCTCTCAGGTTTCTTAGAGAGATGAGAGTTGATGATGAAAAAGAACTCACATCCTATGAGGTTGGCCAACAGATAAAGGTTGACCTATTTCAGGTTGGTGAAAAGGTAGATGTAATAGGCTGGACAAAAGGTAGGGGCTTTTCCGGAGCGATGAAGCGCTGGGGGTTCTCTGGAGGTCCACGTGCACACGGCGCGAAATTTCATAGAGAACTTGGTTCTTTGGGCCAACACACAGAACCGGCAAAAATCTTTAAAGGTAAGAAAATGCCTGGTAGATATGGTAATGAGCGTGTTACTGTACACAATCTTGAAGTTATCAAATTGGATGTTGAGAACAACCTGATAGCACTCAAAGGTTCAGTCCCAGGAGCGAGGGGTAGCCTGGTACTCATCAGAAGCCCCAGGAAAACCCGAAAATGAACCACAAGGAGGAATAAGAAATGGCTCTTATAGATCTTTACAATATGAAGGGTCAGAAGATAGGAACACAGGAACTGAAAGATGAGGTTTTCAATATTGAACCCAATCTTGATGTGATGTGGAGATATGTTGATTATCAGCTCTCTTTGAGAAGGTTAGGAACTGCTTCAACAAAGACTCGTGCAGAGGTAAGTGGTGGGGGTAAGAAACCCTGGCCCCAAAAACACACGGGACGTGCGAGACATGGTTCAATAAGATCACCGATTTGGAGACACGGTGGTGTTGCCCATGGTCCACAACCCAAGAGCTGGGCCAAGCGCTTACCAAAGAAAATGCGAAGGCTTGCACTCAAATCAGCTTTATCTCAGAGATTCAGAGAAGGTAATTTGATCGTGCTGGATGATATAAAATTTGATGAACCGAAAGCTAAAAACATGAGACAGCTTATTGAGAACCTGCAGTTGAAAGACAAGAAGGTCCTGTTCGTGTTACCTTGGAAAAGACCCGAGTACGAGTATGTGCGATTATCTTGTCGCAATATATCGGGTTTGAAAACGATCATTGCTGACAATGCAGGTGCGACGCGCGAAAACGAGAACATTGTGAGGATAGATGGATTGAACGTTTATGACATAATCAATCACGAGAAAATCGTTCTGACTCGCGACACTGTTGCAAAAATTGAGGAGGTGCTGGGATGAACCAGCAAAAACTCACACCTTACGACATATTGACAAGACCTCTTTTAACAGAAAAAACGACACTTGCAAAAGAGAATAGAAAGTACGCCTTCGAGATCAATCCTCTGGCAAACAAAGCCTTGGTAAAGAATGCAGTTGAGACACTTTTCAAGGTAAAAGTCGATAAGGTCAATATTTCCGTTGTTAAACCAAAACCTAAGAGAAGAGGTAGATTTGAGGGCACAACGAGAGGTTGGAAAAAAGCTGTTGTTACATTGAAGGAAGGTTACACAATCAAAGAGCTCGAAGGCCAGCAGTGAAAGAGGTGAAAAGACATGGGTTTGAAAAAGCATAAACCAACATCACCAGCGATTCGTTTCATGTTGACACCTGATTTTTCTGAAATAACAAAAACTGAGCCAGAAAAGTCATTACTCATGCCTCTGAAGAAAACCGGTGGCCGGAATCATTATGGAAGAACCACAGTTAGATTCAGAGGTGGCGGACATAAGAGAAGATATCGTCTTATAGATTTCAAACGTGATAAAACTGGAATACCTGCCAAGGTAATGTCTATTGAATACGATCCGAACAGATCGGCCAGAATCGCATTACTTATTTATTCTGACGGAGAAAAAAGATACATCCTGGCGCCTAACGGTTTGAAGGTTGGAGATGTTGTGATGAGCGGGCCAGATGCTGAGATTAGAGTGGGCAATTCACTACCGCTTGAAAGCATACCACTTGGTACGATGATTCACAACATTGAAGTGAGACCTGGTTCCGGTGGCAAAATAGCGAGATCTGCTGGTGTTTCTTGTCAACTGATGGCAAAAGAGGGGAATTATGCACTCTTAAAGATGCCTTCTGGTGAGCTGAGAAAGATACATATAAAATGTTATGCAACAATAGGCATCGTTGGTAATGAAGATCACAAGAACGAAATTTCAGGTAAGGCAGGTAGGACACGTTGGCTCGGTAGAAGACCACATGTTCGTGCGATGGTTATGAATCCCGTTGATCATCCAATGGGTGGTGGCGAAGGAAGAGGAAAGGGACAACATCCCGTCACACCTTGGGGAGTGCCAACCAAGGGATATAAGACAAGACGTGGTCGAAGACCTTCTGACAGGTTCATTGTGAGAAGACGTAATCAAGGATAAGGAGGTGTGATGGATGGCACGCTCTCAAAAAAAGGGACCCTATGTCGATGTCAAACTTCTAAGAAAGATTAGAATGCTCAATGAGAGTGGTGAAAAGAAGATCATTAAGACTTGGAGCAGATCTTCGACGATTGTACCAGAAATGGTCGGCCACACGATAGCAATTCATAATGGCTTGAAGCACATCCCGGTTTATATAACTGAGAACATGGTAGGACATAGACTTGGTGAGTTTGCACCGACTAGAAGATTTGGTGGCCATGCAGAAAAGAAAGCTGCTACAAAAGGCCAGGTGCAATAGGGAGGGAACATAGATGAGTGCAGAAAACGGTACGAAAAGGCCCAAGAGATCTGTTCAGTATAGACAAAATGCCACAGAAGATAAAACTAATGAAGTGAGAGCCGTTGGGCGTTATTTGAGATCTTCACCAAGAAAGATAAGAGCAGTGATAAATGCAATTCGAGGTAAAGATGTTGCCCAAGCTTTTCAGATACTTGAGATGTCACCAACCAAAGCTGCGAGACTTGTAGAAAAGGTTCTAAAGTCTGCAGTAGCAAATGCCGAAAACAATGCTAAACTTAGTGCTGATACGCTGTACGTTTCTCGCTGTTTTGTTGATGACGGACCACGTTTGAAACGAATATGGCCACGTGGCCGAGGCAGAGCTGATATAATTCAAAGACGGATGTCTCATATTACTGTAGCAGTAAAAACTAAAGAAAACTTAGAGAGGTGATACGGTGGGTCAGAAAGTACATCCCAGAGGGTTTAGACTTGGTGTTAGTGCTGATTGGCAAGCTAGATGGTTCAATCAGAAAAATTATGGAACATGGTTGAAAGAAGACGAGTACATCAGAAAAGAAATCAAGGCAGTCTATAACCAAGCTGGTATCAGCGAAATTTTTATAGAAAGACCTGACAATGAGAGCGTTACAGTCACTATAAAAACAGCAAGGCCTGGAGTAATAATAGGTAAGAAAGGTGCAGAGATAGGTAAGCTCAGGGAAGACCTTGAAAAGAGCTTAAATAGGCGTGTCATTGTGAACGTAGAAGAAATCAAAACGCCCGAGACTGATGCGCAATTGGTGGCAGAAAATATTGCAAGCAGGATAGAAAAAAGAGCTTCCTACAAGCGAGCCATGAAACGTGCTTTGTCTGATGCTTTTAGAAAAGGTGCCGTTGGCATGAAAGTGATGGTATCTGGCAGGCTCGCGGGTGCTGAAATAGCAAGACGCGAATGGTATCTGAGCGGTAGATTGCCACTTCAAACAGTTAAAGCCGTTGTTGACTATGGTACCGCTACCGCTATGACAAAGTATGGGACCATAGGTATTAAGGTGTGGATATACAAAGGAGATGCGCAGATTTAGTACAAGGAGGTTTTCGAAATGTTGATGCCTAAGAGGGTTAAATACAGAAAGCAGCAGCGTGGGCGAATGCGAGGTCAAGCAAAAGGTGGTACGACAGTTGCCTTTGGTGATTGGGGGCTGAAAGCACTAGCTCCAGCATGGATTACATCGCAGCAAATAGAGGCCTGTCGTATCGCAATAATGAGGGTTATGAAAAAGAGCGGAAAACTTTGGATAAGGGTTTTCCCAGACAAACCTTATACTAAAAAACCAGCGGAAACGAGACAAGGTAAAGGAAAGGGCAATGTGGAAGGATGGGTTAGTGTCGTGAAACCAGGAAAGATAATCTTTGAAATAGGTGGTGTAGAAGAAACTGTTGCAAAGGAAGCCTTAGCATACGCTGCAAGTAAATTACCTATACCGACGAAAATAATCTCTCGTTCTCACATCGGAGGTGAGGCTGTATGAAAGCGGCCGAGATCCGAAACTACACCGATGATGAACTGAAAAGGATGCTAGATGAAAAAAAGAAACAGCTGATGGATTTGAGATTTCAGCATGCCATGGGTCAGCTTAGAAATACTGCGCAGATCGAGGAAGTGAGGCGTGATATAGCAAGAATTAGAACAATCCTTCGTGAAAGAGAACTTGGAGTAAGGAGGTAAACAATTATGGCAAAGAAACGACTCACGGGTATCGTGGTTAGTGACAAGATGGATAAAACAGTTGTAGTGAAGGTAACCAGGAAGTTCGAACATCCCAAGTACAAGAAACACATTGAGAAGTCAAAAAAATATCACGCACACGATGAACATAGAGAATGCAAGATTGGCGACTTGGTTGTTATTGAGGAAACAAGACCCCTCAGTAAAACTAAAAGTTGGCGGGTTGTCAAAGTATTGAAAAAAGAAGTGATAACTGAGGAAGTACCCGATACCGAGGGGAGTGAAATGATATGATCCAGGTGGAGAGTTATCTTGATGTTGCTGACAACTCAGGCGCTAAGAAGCTGAGAGTTATAAGAGTAATGGGTGGATTCCACAAAAAATATGGAACTATCGGCGATGTAGTTGTTTGTTCAGTCAGAGATGTAGTACCTAATACCGCCATCAAGAAGGGCGAGGTAGTGAAGGCAGTAATAGTTAGAACAAGAAAACCCGTTAAGAGACCAGACGGTACCTATATCAGGTTTGATGATAATGCGGCCGTTTTGATTGACAAATTTAATGAGCCACGTGGAACACGTGTCTTCGGCCCAGTGGCAAGGGAGATACGTGAAAAAGGTTATATGAAGATAATCTCGCTTGCTCCTGAGGTGCTTTGAGAGGTGAGTGATGGTGAAGATAAGAAAAGATGATCTTGTACAGGTAATATCTGGCAAGGATAAGGGAAAGAGGGGAAAGATTCTCAAAGTAGTCCCCAAGGAAAATAAGGTAGTTATCCAAGGAATCAATATTGTAAAAAGACACCAGAGGCCTATCCCGCAACTCAGGGAAGGTGGAATAATAGAACGTGAGGCACCTATCTACGCTTCTAAAGTGATGATTGTGTGTCCCAGTTGTGACAGACCAACTCGCGTTGGCGCAAAATTTCTTGAAGATGGAACGAAGGTCAGAGTTTGCAAAAAGTGCGGCGAGGTTATAGATAAAGCGTGAGGAGGAATCCAAAGATGGGTACTCAGTACATCCCACTGAAAGAGAAATATGAGAAAGAAGTTGTGCCGAAAATGATCAAAGAGTTTAGTTATAAGAACATACATCAAGTTCCAAAAATCGAGAAGATAGTTATAAACATGGGAATTGGCGAGGGTTCCAGAAATGCCGATCTCTTGAACAGGCACATGAAGGAACTGACAGCTATAACTGGACAAAAACCTGTCATTACAAAAGCCAAAAAGAGTATTTCGAATTTCAAAGTGAGAAAGGGCATGAACATAGGTTTGAAGGTAACACTACGGGGTTTGAGAATGTGGAATTTTTTGTACAAACTTGGAAATATTGTATTACCAAAAGTGAGAGACTTCAGGGGTCTCAATCCCAACTCATTTGATGGGCGTGGAAACTACAGTTTCGGATTGACAGAACAGTTTGTCTTTCCTGAGATCACCCCTGATCAATCCCCGAGGACACAAGGAATGGACATTATAATCGTCACTACAGCGAAGACTGACGCTGAAGCTCTTAGGTTGCTTGAACTTTTAGGATTACCTTTCAAGCATTGAGAGGAGGTATTCGATGCCAAGAAAAGGGATCATAGAGAGATGGAAAAAGCCAAAGAAGTTTAAGGTCCGCGAATATACAAGATGTTCAATATGTGGACGACCCAAGGCAGTTTATCGTGAATTCGGCTTGTGCAGAGTTTGCTTTAGGAAAATGGTTCTCGAGGGCAAACTCCCTGGTGTGAAAAAGGCAAGCTGGTAAGGGAGGGAGAATAATGTGGAGTGACCCGATAGCTGACATGCTCACGAGAATAAGGAATGCAAATGTTGTCTTCAAAGAATATGTAGATATTCCTGCTTCGAATATGAAAAAAGCAATATGCGAAATCCTAAAACGTGAGGGTTTCATCCAAGATTACAAGTACATAGAAGATGGAAAACAAGGAATCCTCAGAATTCATATGAAGTATAAAGGCCAGAGAAGAAGCAAAGAAAGAGTTATAAAGGGTATAGTCAGAGTTTCCAAACCTGGTAGACGACTTTACGTAGCAAAGGATGAAATTCCAAAGGTGAAGAATGGCATTGGTATAGCTATTCTCACAACTTCAAAAGGTGTGCTTAGCGACAAAGAAGCCAGAAGTCTTGGAGTTGGAGGAGAGGTTATCGCCTATATTTGGTAGGAGGTGAAGGACATGTCAAAGTTGGGGAAGAAACCGATCTTGATACCCAAAGGTGTTCAAGTTCAGATAGAAGGCAATACTATAACAGTCAAGGGTCCAAAAGGAACTCTGTCAAGGAACTTCCCGCAGTTTGTGAAAATAAACCTTGAAGACAATAAGATACATGTAGAGCAAAATGAGGCGACTAATGTTCGCAAGTCTCAGAGAAAGATCCTTAAGATCTATCAAGGAACCTATTGGTCATTGATAAGAAACATGGTTCAAGGCGTAACAACGGGTTTTGAGAAGCAACTTGAAATACTCGGAGTAGGATACAGGGCACAGATGCAGGGAAACAAACTATCACTTCAAGTAGGGTATACTCATCCCATAGTTCTTGAACCGCCTGCGAATGTAACAGTCGAAACTCCTGCACCAAATGTCATAATCGTGAAAGGTATTGATAAGCAGACAGTTGGGCAGTTCGCTGCGCAGGTAAGGTCGTGGCGAGAAGTTAATGTGTATAGTGGCAAGGGTATCAAGTACAAAGATGAATTGATAAGGCACAAGGAAGGTAAGAAAAAATAAAGGGGGCATCTAGTGTGATTAAAAAACAGGATAGAAGATCACAAAGGATTAAAAGACACCTGAGGATAAGGAAGAAAATCTTTGGTACTGCCGAAAAGCCAAGGTTGTCAGTCTTTAAAAGTCAGAGACATATTTATGTGCAGTTAATAGATGACACAAAAGGTCACACAATTCTCTCGGCATCTACACTTGACCCAGAGTTGAGACAGAAGATAGCTAAGACATACAACAAAGAGGCAGCGAAAGAAGTAGGAAAACTAATTGCCCAAAGAGCTCTGTCCAAGGGCATAAATCAAGTAGTTTTTGATCGCGGAGGGTTCAAGTATCATGGAAGAATCAAGGAACTCGCCGATGCAGCAAGAGAAGTCGGACTGAAGTTCTGAGGAGGTGTGCAAGAGAATGGACGAGATTCTTGAGGAAGAATTGATAAAGAAAGAATCAGAGGAGTTTGAGGAACGTATTGTTGAAATAAAACGTACGGCAAAGGTGACAAAGGGTGGAAAGACCCTCAGTTTTAGAGTTCTTGCTGTCGTTGGAAATAGAAAAGGCAAAGTCGGTGTAGGTTTAGGGAAGGCAAGAGAAGTACCTGATGCGATTAGGAAGGCAATAAGTGCAGCTCGATCATCAATTATAGACGTTCCGTTGCACAAAAACACAATACCCCACGAGGTTGTTGGGAAACAAGACGCATCAAAAGTACTTCTCAAACCTGCCGCTCCTGGAACCGGAATTATTGCGGGCAGTACGGTCAGGGCTGTTGTTGAGCTGGCTGGCATACAGAATATTCTGACAAAGTCTCTGGGTTCATCGACAGCAGTTAATTTGGCTCTCGCGACTCTCAATGGTCTTAAGACTCTGGTTTCACCTGAAAAGGCAGCCAAGCTTAGAGATATAACGATAAGCCAAGTCCTGCATGGGAACAGAAAGGAGGTCTGAGGATGTCAAAGCTTGTAATTGAATTGATCAGAAGTCCCGTTGGATACAAATATGATCAAAGACAGACAGTGAAAGCTCTCGGATTGAGGAAGTTGCATGACAAGGTTGTGAAACAGGACAATCCTCAGATCAGGGGAATGATCAACAAGGTTGGACACCTTGTAAAGGTTGAAGAACTCCAGAAAGAGGAGGAGTGAAGAATGTTAGAATTGCACGATCTCAAACCTACCCCTGGCTCTGTTAGGGAACGTAAGAGAGTTGGGCGAGGAATTGGGTCCGGACTTGGTAAGACAGGAGGAAGAGGTCACAAAGGTCAGAAATCAAGAGGTTCTGGAAAGGTCCATTTGTGGTTGGAAGGCGGACAAACGCCGTTACACAGAAGGCTACCGAAGGTTGGTTTCAAGAGTTTCACGCACAAACATTATGCGATAGTTAATATAAGATCTCTCGAAGAAAAATTCGAGGCGAACGAAGAGGTCACACCTGAGAGTCTTATCAGGAAGGGCTTGGTAAAGAACATAAAAGACGGCATCAAAATACTTGGAAGTGGTGAACTGACAAAACCTTTGATAGTCAGAGCACATGCATTCAGTGAGACCGCCAAGAAGGCAATAGAGATGGTTGGTGGTAAGACAGAGGTGATATAGTGTGTGGAAAGCATTGCAGAATGCCTTCAAGATACCAGAATTACGGGATAGGATTCTTTTCACGATTGCTGTATTAGTAGTCTTCAGGCTTGGCGTTTACATTCCTATACCCGGAATAGACATTCAAGCTTGGGGTGAAGCTTTCAAAAGATTCGGTGAAGGCGCTGCTGGAGGTATACTGAGTTTTTATGATGTTTTTACAGGAGGCGCCTTGGAGAATTTTTCCATCTTTGCAATGAGCGTGACTCCTTACATAAATGCTTCGATTGTTTTACAGCTTTTGTCATCTGTTATACCTAAACTTCGCGATATTTTGCGTGAAGGCGAAGAAGGTAGAAAGAAATTTGCTGCCTATACTCGCAACCTGACAATAGTGCTTGGTGGTTTTCAATCATTCATAGTTTCATTCAGTTTGGTGAGACAAAGTCCAGATATCGTTGCTTATGGGTTGAACCCACTTTCTTTTGTTATGATTTCAACCATTACCATGTTGACTGGTACGATGTTCCTACTCTGGCTTGGTGACAGAATTACTGAGCGAGGCATAGGAAACGGAATATCTATATTGATCTTTGCTGGTATCGTTGCAAGATATCCAAACTATTTTGCCACAATTCTTTTGGGAAGACTCAACATCTTTGGATGGATCTTTCTTATTGCCGTTGCCTTGATCACTGTGGCTGGTATTATATATGTACAACAGGCTGAAAGACGTATAACGATTCAGTATGCAACACGAGTAACTGGTAGAAGGGTTTATGGTGGCGCCTCTACCTACATTCCTGTAAAGGTGAATCAGGGAGGGGTCATTCCAATAATCTTTGCAAGCGCAATCCTGATGATCCCTGCCGCTGTTGCTCAGATGGCTGGTTGGGATCTTCTTAGACGTCTTCTGGGACCAGGTAGCGCTTTGTACATCATACTGTATGGTGTAATGGTTTTCTTCTTCACGTATTTTTACAGCGTTGTTGTTTTTGATCCACATGATGTTTCAGAAAATGTGAGAAAATATGGTGGGTTCATACCTGGTATAAGACCTGGAAAACCAACAGAGGATTACATCCAAAAGATAGTCAACAAAGTGACCTTTATGGGAGCGGTTTTCTTAGTTGCTATTGCGCTCTTACCACATCTTGTGCAGGGTGTTACAAAGGTGGATATAGTCATCGGAGGAACATCCACATTGATCGCCGTTGGTGTCGCTCTCGATGTCTTACAGCAAATGGAAGCACACTTGATCATGAGGCACTATGAGGGCTTTATCAAAAAAGGAAGGATAAAGGGAAGATGAGAATAGTTCTGCTTGGAGCACCAGGTGCGGGAAAAGGAACGCTTGCCAAAGATCTGATAGATTATTTTAAGATCCCCCACATATCTACGGGAGATATGTTCAGGGAAGCTGTGGCTGCTGGCACGGAGTTGGGACTTAAGGTTAAAAACATCTTAGAATCTGGATCACTTGTACCAGACGAAATTGTCATTCAAGTTGTTGAAGAGAGGTTGAGAAAAGGAGACTGTCAAAAAGGTTTTGTATTTGATGGTTACCCAAGAACAATTCCACAAGCCATTGCATTGGATGAAATCTTATCTAAGATGTCAGCAAAATTGGATGCGGTAATTTATTTAGAGATCAGCGAGCAAGCTGTTGTTAAAAGACTAACAAGTAGAAGAGTGTGTCCAAGATGCGGAAGAATTTATAACATGATTTCAATGCAACCCAAAAATGATGAACAGTGCGACGACGACGGTACAAAACTTATAATCAGAGATGATGACAAAGAAGAAGTTGTCAGAAGGCGTTATCGACTATATGTTGAGATGACTGAACCCTTAAAGAATTACTACCAAGATAAAAATATTTTAATTCGTGTAAATTCAGAGATCGATCATCAAGATTTAGCAGATCGAGTGATTAAAACTTTGGAAAAGGTGAGATCTTGATCAGAATCAAGTCTGAAATCGAAGTAGAGCGAATGTCTAAAGCTTGCCACGCAGTTGGAGTAGTGCTTAAGGAGATCAAAAATTTTATTGTTGAGGGAGTAACTGCCTACGATATTGAGGATTTTGTGCTAAAAAGGTTCAAAGAACTGAACGTAAAACCTGCTTTCAAAGGATACAGAGGATACAAATATGCAACTTGTGTTTCTGTAAATGAAGAAATTTTACACGGTGTACCCTTGAAAAGTAAGGTTTTCAAAAAGGGAGATATAGTTTCTATTGACTTAGGTGCCATATACGATGGTCTTTACGGCGATGCGGCCGTGACGTACTGTGTTTCGGATACTGACGAAGTTGGTAAAAAGTTGATGATGGTCGGGCGCGAGGCTTTGAACAGGGCTATATCAGTTGCAAGAGATGGCGTAAGAATTGGTGATATTTCTTATACTATACAGAGCTTTGTTGAAGCAAATGGGTTCAATGTCATCAGAGACTATGTAGGACACGGCATAGGAAGACTGCTGCATGAAGAACCCGAGATACCAAATTATGGCAAGCCTGGAACTGGGGTGAGAGTAGTATCAGGTATGACTTTAGCAATAGAGGTTATGATCTGTGAAGGTGATTGGCAAGTATCCACACTCGATGATGGATGGACTGTAGTAATGGTTGATGGAAAGAGAAGTGTTCATTATGAACATACTATTTTAGTTACTGATACTCAGGCAAGGGTTTTGACGGAACTTTGATGAGGTGGTGAAATGCCCAAGGAAGATGTTATTAAGATGGAGGGGACGATTACAGAAGCAAGGAGAAATGCAACCTTTGTTGTAGAACTTGACAACGGACACAAAATATTGGCACAGATTTCTGGAAGGATGAGGAAAAATTTCATCAGACTGTTTCCAGGAGACAGAGTAGTTGTTGAGCTTTCTATATACGACCTTTCCAAAGGACGTATTGTCTATAGGAAGAAGTTAGACAAAAAGGGAGAAGAAGATATCGAAAGGAGCTGATTAAATATGAAAGTGAGATCTTCTGTTAAAAAAAGATGTGAGCATTGCCAGGTTGTTCGACGAAGAGGTCGTGTTTTGATCATTTGCAAGGCGAACCCAAAACATAATCAAAAGCAAGGTTGAAAGCAAGGAGGGAACTGAATGGCGCGCGTAATGGGTGTAGAATTGCCAGGAAATAAAAAATGCTTTGTTGCCTTGACTTATTTGTATGGCGTTGGTAGAACAAGAGCCTTTGAGATTCTAAAGAATACAGGTGTTGATCCAGACAAAAGGGTAAAAGATCTAACAGATGAAGAAGTGAGCAAGATAACAAAGTTCATACAGGACCATTACAAAGTCGAAGGTGAACTCAAAGCAGAAGTGAATAGAAACATCAAGAGATTGATTGATATTGGTTGTTACAGGGGATGGAGACACAAACTCGGATTGCCCGTGAGAGGACAGAGAACACGTTCCAACGCAAGGACAAGAAAAGGTCCAAGGCCAAGCAGAATAAAGACTAAGAAGAAAAAGGAACAAACTGTTTGATATAGGGAGGAATAACTATGGCAAAAAGATCCGAAGGAAAGAAAAAAAGAAAGATCTTAACAGACAGGGGAATTGTTCACATAAAGTCTACATTCAACAATACGATTGTAACTCTTTCAGATGCTGATGGTTCTGCAATCATCTGGGCCAGCAGTGGCACCGTAGGTTTCGAAGGCACACGCAAAGGTACACCATACGCAGCACAACTTGCAGCCGATAAAGTTGCTAAAGAGGCTTTAAGACTTGGTATAAAACGCGTGGATGTATTGGTCAAAGGGCCTGGGCCTGGCCGTGAAGCAGCCATCAGAACACTTCAAGCGGCAGGCCTTGAGGTGGACAGTATAAAAGACGTAACACCGATACCCTTCAATGGTTGCAGACCAAAGAAGAAACGCCGAGTTTGAGGGAGGGAATGAGATGGCAAGATACACTGGACCGGATTGCAGATTATGTCGTAGAGAAGGTATGAAACTTTACTTAAAAGGTGAAAGATGTTTTACCGATCATTGCCCCTTTGACAGAAGGTCTTACGCCCCGGGAGACCATGGACGTCAACGTGGAAAACTTTCACAGTACGGTACTCAGTTGCGAGCAAAACAGGTGATGAAGAGGATATACGGTATTGTGGAACGGCAATTCGAGCGGTACTTTGAAAAAGCTTTGAGGATGTCGGGAGATACACGAGAAAATCTTGTCAGACTTGTTGAATCTCGTGTTGACAATACGGTCTATAGAATGGGGTTTGCCATTAACAGAAAGCAGGCAAGACAGTTGGTGACGCATGGTCACTTTTTAGTCAATGGCATGAAAATCGATGTGCCATCATACAGATTGAAGCCTGGCGATGTAATAGAGGTAAGTGAAAAGAGTAGATCTTTGAATGTTATTAGGCAGGCAGTAGAGACATCGAAAGATAGAACTAAAGTGCCTTGGATTGAAGTTGATGCCGATTCCTTCAGAGGAACATTCGTTAGATTTCCCAATCTTGAGGAGGTAACAGACCTACCTGTGGATGTTCAAGCGATAGTTGAGTTCTATTCGAGGTGATCTGTGTGATCGAATACGTAGTTCCTAAGAAGCTTAGGATCGAAGAAGAACGAGCCGAAGCAGAATATTACTATGCAAGATATGTTTTATCTCCAATGGAGAAGGGTTACGGCACAACAATTGGGAACGCTTTGCGACGTATCTTATTGTCATCAATTCCATCTGTTGCCATCGTCGGCGTGAAATTCATAAAGCCTGAGAAACATCACGAATTCGACACGCTCCCCGGTGTGAAAGAAGACATTCTTGAAATTATTCTGAACCTCAAAAGGGTCCAGCTGAGAGCGGAGGTACCGGTAAGAGAGAAAGTGAGAATGACCGTCGAAAAGAAAGGTCCTGGTACTCTAACGGCAGCTGATATAAAGGTGCCGGCCGGTTTTGAGGTGGCAAATCCTTCGTTGAAAATAGCAACACTTGGCGAAGAAGCCGATCTTCTTTTTGAGCTGTATGCCCAGGCGGGTAAAGGATTCGTGCCAGCGAATGAGTTGGATGAACATCCTGAGATCGGCTGGATACCAATCGATGGAGTTTTTTCGCCTGTGATGAAGGTCAACTTCAAAGTTGAGAGTGCAAGAGTCGAGAAGAGAACCGACTATGACAAAATGGTTCTCGAGATCTGGACAAAGAAGACAATCTTTCCTAATGAAGCACTGAAAAGAGCGGTTGAAATACTGACAAATCATCTGCAGATCATATCCGAAAGTTTACCGGAAGGTATTGCGCCATTGAC
>JBKBIU010000207.1:0-2942 GCA_046294065.1 Pseudothermotoga sp. | reverse complement strand
CTCATCTAAAAGCATCGTCCCTAAACCCATTCCACGGTATTGCTCAAGAACAAGTAATTCATGAACTCTCAGTCTGTTGTTCCAACTTTCCATACCAGTCGTCATCCAACCAACAATCATGCTATCAATTTCTACGCCCAATATCTTTGCCCCATCACCGCTCTCTTCATCCATCCATTTTTGCCACAGTGGCTCTTGGTAGTCCTTAAATATGGGTCTTTCACTCCTTTTGAGTTTTACTTCAACGGTCCATCCATCTTCTGTCTGTGAGATACTCACTTTGTAAAAGCCGTTACTTGACCATCTAAAATGAAGCATAAAGTCTTTCCATAGTTCTTTATCTAATTCGACTATCTTCATAAAATACCTTCTCATTCATAAATCTATTAACTTTTCCAATATCTCGCAAGAGTCCCTCACATACTTTGGACAAAGTGTTTTGAACAGATTGTCCTCTCTTGCCTTTTGTAAACCATCGCTGGTACTTATGTCGCACCCAAGAAGATCTTTGCACAATATAGAACCGTTCGTCGATTCAAATCGCCTAATAAACTCTCTTGCAAGAAGATATGTACGTTCTTTACTCTCTCTGTCTTCACCACCCATCTTCAATCCAATGATCATGAAAGCACCAGAAACGGCACCACAAACCTGTCCAAGCCTTGCTATTCCACCGCCAAAGGCAGATGAAATCTTCAAAGCGGTTCTTTCGTCAACTCCAAAAATCGGAGCATAAGACGCAAAGACAGATTGTGAACAACTGAGACCCTTTTCAAACAGATCTATAGCTTTTTGATTCATCTTTATCCCCCTGTTTAACTTCTTTGATCCATTCAGAAAGTGCAAAAAGATCGACATTTCCGCCCGAAAGAATAGCAACGACCTTCTTGCCCTTCAACGGGAATTTACCAGAGATGAGCGCAGCCACTGTAACAGCACCTGATGGTTCTACGAGCAATTTCATCCTCTCAAGCAGGAAAACAACAGCTCTCTTTATCTCTTCTTCTGTAACAAGAAGTATGTCATCTACATATTTTTGAACAACGGGGAAGGTGAGTTTACCTGGCATTGCAGTTCTCAGTCCATCTGCAATTGTGCTTATGTTCTTTAGCTCCATAAGGTAACCTGCCTTGAACGAAAGATAGGTACTGTTACTCTGCTCTGGCTCAACTCCGTAGACTTTAACGTCCTTGAGAGTTTCCTTAACTGCCACGGAAATACCTGAAATCAATCCACAACCACCACATGGAACTAAAACAGCATCAAAATCACCAAGCTGTTCAATCAATTCTAAACCTATTGTCCCTTGACCAGCCATTATCCATGGATGATCAAAAGGTGGTACAAAGATAGCACCGTCTTTCTTCGATATCTCATAAGCTCTGTTCAATCTTTCTGTTGATGTCCTACCACATTTTTCAATCTTTGCACCATAACCTTCAATTGCTGACAATTTTGCTATTGAAACATCTTCTGGTACTACAACTGTCACAGCAGTATTCATTATCTTTCCAGCACAGGCAAGGGCTTGCCCATGATTACCAGATGATCCAGTTACAACGCCGTTTTTTAGATCTTTTTCATTCAAAGAAAGTAAAAAATTCATTGCGCCTCTAAATTTGAAAGAACCACTCTTTTGAAGGTTCTCCGCTTTCAGAAACACAGAATTCTCCGAAATCATGTTCAGAGTCTGAGATGAAAAGGTAGGCGTTGTGTGGGCAAACTGTGCAATTCTTCTCTTTGCGTTTCTCACATCTTGAAGCGTTATCAATGCTGATTCCTCCTTAGTTAGATAGAAACTCAGCTATTTTCTCAGCAACAAGTTCCTTCTCTATATCATTCGTCACAGGATGTGCACTCTTTTCAAGTACAACCGTCTTGAACTCAGATTTTAGATGTTCTCTAATTACATCAAGAACAGACATGGGAACTGTGTTATCTTTTTGTGTGACTATAACTAATGTTGGTGAATCAACCATCTCAAGACTTTTTGTAGCAATCTTTTGGAGTTTATACAATTGTGCTGCAGGTTTTATGAACACCTTGTTCCAATATTCTTGGGCTAATTTGTTGAGTGAAGGGTCTTCAAAGATTGGTGGTTCTTTTTCTTTATATTGTACGAACAAACCCATAAAAGGAGTGAATTTGAGCCTCCAATCTGTCACCTTGAAAGCAGGTGCCGCCAAAACGACTTTTTCTGTTTTCAACCTTGATGCCACAATGGTAGCAAGCAGTGCACCCATAGAGAGCCCAACGATACTTATTTTGTCACAAACACTTGTCAGATCAAGATAAGCATCTATCGATCTTCTGACCCAATCTTGCCATGTTGAATTCAAAAAGTCCATATGGTTGGTACCGTGCCCTGGAAGTCGAGGTACAGATACAGTGAACCCTTCATCGAAAAGTCTTTGTGCAAGATAAGCCATATCGTGAGGACTCCCTGTGAAACCATGAATCAGAAGGACACCTCTATCACCCTTTGTCTTAAAAATGGGAAAGCATATAGGGTCAATCAAACAAAAGTTCTGGTTGTATATGTCTAGTTTCATAAGCCAAATTCACCCCTTTTGTAGATTATAAACTAACAAATCTACGAAAAACCGTCTCTTGTGTATTCTTTAATTACTTTATTTTTCACCTCTTGAAAGAGATAGTAACAAGAACAGCCTTGGAACCAAAAAATTCCTTTTCGCTGCTATCTTAGTTGATCTTCGTCTTCACGAGGAAGACATTCATGCCTGATGCTTATTTTTTGCAAACGTGTTCGTTCAAAGCTATAATTTATTAGTAAGCCAGAACAACAAGTCTTCTAGCATTTAGATCGTAAGGATCTTTGTCAAGTGAGCCATAAAAATCAACATTATTAAAACCAGACCCTTGAAGCATCATCTTCAGTTCCAGTGCAGAATATACATAATGTTCCAGTCTGTAAGTTTTGT
>JBKBIU010000206.1:0-2963 GCA_046294065.1 Pseudothermotoga sp. | reverse complement strand
ACCAAAGAAGATCCTACTGTAACGAATAAAGCAAGTGATAGTCCCAAAGTTGGCAAGATAGATTCCCAAGGTGGTAAGATTATCTTTTGCACTAGAGGCGATCCAGTATTTGGACATACTTCCGCTGAAAAAGGGCGCGCCAGTGACCCCTAAAATGGCAAAGATTGTTCCTGCTGCCACAAGGGGCATTCCTTTTCCGACACCTCTGATTCTCTCAATATCTCTTGTACGATAGATCTCACTAATGATACCAGCCGAGAGAAAGAGAGTAGATTTAAAGACGGCGTGATTGAGTATGTGATAAACAGCACCCCAAAAGGCAAGATCTTGGTTCAAACTCAGTCCGAATGTAATGAGTCCTAATTGAGAGACTGTGGAATAAGCTAAAATCAGCTTGATATCCTTTTGAGACAATGCTAACAGAGCTCCAAACAGAGCTGTGAGCCACCCTAAAATCAGAAAAAGTTCTGTCAGCTCTAAGAAAGGATCAAAGATGTTCCTGATTCTGAAAAAGAGGTATAAACTGCTTTTGACAAAAAGACCAGAGAGAAGAGCCGAAACAGTTGATGGAGCACTGGGTGTAGCATGAGCTCGAGGAAGCCAGCTAAAGAGGGGAAGAATGGCAATTTTCAAACTTAAAGCGGTTACGAGAAAAGCATAAGGGAGAATCAATGCCCGTCTGTCGGAAAGGAGTGCCATCTGTTCTCTTGTTAGGGCAAAATCCAGCACGCCAAGCATTCTATAGAGGAGCGCTATGCCAAAGAGAAAGAACGTCATAGCCACAAGATTGGTTAAAAGGTAGAATATACCATCATAAACGGATTGTTTGTCTTTTCGAAACATGATGAGGATACTTACCAAAATAGTCGCTACTTCATATAAAATGAACACATTGAAAAAGTCATGGGCTAAGAAGATGCCGATGATCAAGCCCTGTATGGTGCAAAGAAGCATCAAAAAGAGCTGATCGACGTGTTCACCATGATAGTCAAAAAGAAAGAGAAAGAAAAACAGCCCTGCGGTGAGCATCACGAATAAGGAAGAAACAAGGTCCCATTTCAAGCTGATACCAATGATTCTATCCCATCCGGCAAAGGTTTCTATGAACGCGTGAGACTCTAAGATCCTCAGTTTTGTGAAGTTGTACAAAGAAGCAAGAACGAGTGCAAGCTGAAAAATGATTACACCTCGTTTTGCCTGTCGAGAGTTTGTGAAAAAGAGCAATGTACCAAAAGCAATCGGTACGAGAACAAAGAGATATCCTGGTATCATGCGTTCTCCTCAAGCCGACTCTTCATGAGTTTTTTCCAGTCATCGGTACCGTATTTTCGATGAAGTTGGCTGTACATGGCAAGGGCAACTGCCGTCGAGCTGATCCCAATAACGATGGCAGTGATCATAAGTGCCTGAGGCAGAGGATCAACCATCTGCTCGGGCAATGCGTCACTAATGGGTGGAAGCTTCCCTTCTTTGAAACCTCCGGAAACAAAATAGAGAATGACCGCTGTTTCCATGAGGACCAGCGCTATGATGGATTTGATTACACTCTTTTTCACTACTAGAGCGTATAAACCAATGAAAAAGATCACGAAACTCACCACTTCAGCCACGCTCGGACCGCCCCTTTGTGTCCTCATCCCTGGTTTGCTGAAAGATGAAACAAAAGAAAAGGATTGTCAAACCACAGCAAACCTTGAAGCCAATGAGGATATTCATAAGAACAAGGTGAAAGACCTTGAGATCACTGTTCATAAATTCTGGCAGCAGTAAGAGCATTGACAAGGCTGTGATTCCTAAGAAAAAACTCTTTTCAAGGCGCTGCAAGATAAAGATATCTATATCAAGACGTCGTTGCGCAAAATAGCGAATTATAAAGACCGATGCCAAAATTGCTCCACCCTGAAATCCTCCCCCAGGAGTCAAATGACCGTTGACAATGATGTAAAAGCCGTAAAGAAGAATGAAAGGATATAGCAAACCACTTATGCGGGCCACAATCTCGGAATCGGGTTTGGCGGCTATTTCTTCCTTTGGTTCCTTTCGCCCTGGCGATTCTAAGAAATAAGCCGTTGCAAGGATACAAACTAAAAGAAGCAAGGCCTCAAAGAGCGTATCGAAAACTCGATAGTTTAGGTAAATTGCCGTTACCGCGTTGTGCGCTCCCGTGTCGGAGATGAAAGATCTGACGTAGTAATCCCATGCCGGCTTACCAACGTCTTGTACCGTGCCAAAATAGGAGGATACAACTATAAAACCTACGGCGAGAAATATGACACCCCAAAATAATTCTCCATAATGAGCAAGGCGCATCTTGAGAGATCGAGTTAAAGTATATTCGCTCTTTATTCGAGTTCTTCGCAAATTGTACCCTTTTATGGCAGCTAAGAAAAGAGCAGTTGCTAAGGCGCTTCCTATGACAGCTTCAGCCAGAGACAGATCGGGAGCACTGTAAAAAAGATAAACTATAGCGTTAAATAGCGAAAAGATGCCAAGATAGATTACCGCTATTTCTGCCTTCTTTACTTGAATCGATGCAACTGCCAAAACTACCATTGCTAAAAGAAAAACGATCGCAACTGGCACTCAAAGATCATCCTCTGGGAGTGGATATTGACTTTTGTAGGCTGAACGAGCAATAGAATGGGTAGCAAGAGGGTTGGTAAGCACGAAGAAAGCTACGATTATCAGTACCTTCAGGGTGAAAAAATTCAAACCCGATTTCACCATTATTCCTGCCATCAAGGTGATAAAGCCTACGGTGTCTACTTTGGAAGAAATTAAAACGCGGAGATAAAAATGTCTAAAGCGAAAGATGCCATATACTCCACAGGTCATAAACACCAAGGCAACGCCCATCAAAACGTTCCCAACGAGTTCACTCATGATCTATCCCGCTTTTCTACAAATCTGGCTATTATTACTGTTCCAACAAAACTGAAAAGAGAGTAAATCAGTGCAACATC
>JBKBIU010000205.1:0-3006 GCA_046294065.1 Pseudothermotoga sp. | reverse complement strand
CGCTGGATACTTAACGTCGGCAACAATTGTAAAACCATCGGCTTGGTAATCTTTGATCTTTTCCTTAACCATTTGAGCTGCGTGAACACCATATTCGTTGTCAATGTATACAACTGCCACTTTCTTTATGTTCGCATTGTATTTCTGATTGAGATATTTCAGATATTCAAAGAAAAAGACCGTTTCCATACCGTCGTGCGGCGCTATTCTGAAGAACCATTGCAGTCCTCTCTCGGTGAGTGCCGCTGAACTTGAAGAACCAGCAATGAACGGAATTCCATATTTTTCGGCGACTTGACTGGCTGGTTTGGTTGCAGAAGAATGATAGCATCCTATCAGAGCAACTACTCCTTCGTTTCTAATCAATCTCTCCGCTTCAGCCATGGCAAGTTCTGGATTTGCCTGGTGATCGGCGAAAACAAACTGGACCTTAGCACCTTTGAGATTCGGTAACCCCGCGCTTTTTCCAAGTAAAAGTTCGATCTCTGGATGCTCTCCATTGATGATCTCCTGTGCCACTTCAACTGCATACTTGATCTTTACACCCGTTGCCGCCGCAGGACCAGTCAATGGAAAGATGGCTCCAATCTTGATTACTTCTTGTGCCAGAACTGTGAGAGACAACAAGATCGTGAGAACTACGAGAAGCTTTTTCATTTCTACACCGCCTCCTTTAAAAGTTTGCGTACAAATTGTAGAAAAGATTAAACCAGTGTCATACTAGTAAAGATCTTCTTTCTAGATTGTGTGAATTTTTTCTCAACTTTTTCAATTATAGCATCTACGTTTCTAATTGTCAACAAAAGCATAAAGTCATGACACTTGTGTTCGGTGAGATTAATGATCAATCATCAAACGTAAATCCTTGCCACAGTGAATTCCTTTGATATCCAAGTTGACTGCCTTTTGAACACGATGAAATCCCGCTCACCAACTGGGCAAATTCTCATCTTCGTCACGAAAAAAGGTCAGTTCATCTTTCCCATACGTCTAATCACATCATTGAATCTGACTTAGCTAAATCCATGAGTGTTAAAGTCTTCAAAAGCTGCGATGGTTTATAATAAAACAAGGAGGTGTATCAGTTGAAACAGTGGAAGGTGACTTATCTTATTTTAGTTATAAACATAACTGTCGCGATCCTAATGTTTTTTGTTGAAAGCTTTTCAAGTATACGGAACCAAGCATATTTATATATTAGATTTGGCGCACAATATGGACTATTGGTGAGTAATGGTGAATGGTATAGATTGATTACAGCAATCTTTGTTCATGGTGGCTTTCTGCATTTACTATTCAATTCTTATGCACTTTTTTATTTTGGTAACATAGTCGAATCGATATATGGTGTTGAGAAATTCGTATTTGCTTATCTATTAACTGGTATTGCCGGGAATCTTGCAACACATTTTTTGTATTACCGTGCAATATCTGTTGGAGCGAGTGGGGCCATTTTTGGCCTTGTTGGGATGCTTTTTGCACTTGGTTTCAGACGTGATACTCCATTTTTCATGAGACAGTTCACGGGTTATGCTCTTCTGCCTATGATAATCTTTAACATAATTTATGGTTTCATGCCGGGAACGGGCATTAACAATGCTGCACACATAGGAGGTTTTTTAACAGGCATGATCTTAGGTTACCTAATGACTCCCAGGCCTGCTTATGCCTCTTGGAAGAAACGAGTTACCATAACTTGGAGAACAATAGCTTTCACCTGTGCTGGCTTGGTTTTGTTTTCTTTCATTTTGCTTGTTGGATTTTCCGCAAGATAGTCATTTTTTTGTCAACAACAGTGATATCGTAAGAGCGGTGAAGTTTATTTATCCGTGAGCGTAGCAAATGTCTTAAATCACTAAGACTCAGCATAGGAGTTATTCTGAGATGGCCGTCATATCTGTTCAATGACCTTCAGAAGTGCTTTTGCTGCCAACATTGTACCTTCCTTTTCATATCCCTCAACACCGAGCATCGTTCTTATTTCACCAACTCTCACACCCGTTTCGAACATCTTTTTCATGAAATATTCCGCTATTTTGTGATGTTCTTTCTGGCGCTGCACAGCTCCGAAGGGATTGGCAAAATAAGAAGTAGTGAGACCTGTCTCGGAAGTTGTACCTTTACTCATTCTCTTTCCTTCAGAAAACACTTGCAAGGCTTCCTCTACATCATCAAAGAAAATGATGCGGTCCTTATCATTACTGACTTCAGTATAATTGTTTGCATACAGAAAGAAATCTATGCGAGTAGGTGTAATGACTTCATTGTAATTATTAAACGGCACTATCACACGTGCGTTTATTTGGTCGGGATTCATAAATATACTTCTATCCATCGTAGAATAGGCAAACCCAGGTGGTAGGTCATCGAGTCTTACAAAAGCACCTGTTTCCGTGCCAAAAGCGATAACATGCCCATTGGCTATAGAAAGGCTTCCCATATCGTCAATGATCGTATCAACCTGAGCCACTTCCTCCAATCTGTTGAGCGCATCTAGTGTCTCGCTCTTCCCGGCTCCGCTATCACCGACGAACATAGTTACGACAGTCTTTCCGTTTTTCAGCGTGATTTTCGCCATGGAACCATGTATCGGAAGTTTACCATGATCGATCTTTATCAGATTGTGGATCGTCAGAGTAGTTTTCTTCATATATCCAAAGTAGTCGTTCTCATCCAGTGCTGGTATTACACCAACATAACGGTTCTTATCTTTGAATATTACTCCATTACGCCATCTATCGTTGTAGTTGGGAATTCTGCTCGTAGGCAAACCAAATATGAGGATTCCATCGGGTTCTCTGTGTTTTAAATCCTTTGGAGTGGCAAGCTCAAACAAGTTCGCAAGTCCAGCACCATGGGCTAGATATTCGGCGTGAACAAAATTGTAGAAGAGCAGGTCTCCAACAAAGATTGTGAATCTGTACCATTCATTCGGATCGAGATTTATTTTGTCAAGTATTGTATCGTCAACTACTGGCAATACCCCTTTTCTTTTGTTGGACTTTG
>JBKBIU010000008.1:0-17843 GCA_046294065.1 Pseudothermotoga sp. | reverse complement strand
TTTGCCCTTTCGACGATCCACTTGAGATCCTTATCTGTATTGGCAGCATTCACAACGAGCATTGCCCGTTTTTCACCCAGTTTGTAAGCCAGAAGATCATCTATGATTCCACCTTCATCATTGCACATGGTAGTGTACATCACTTGACCAACCTTGAGAGAACCAAAAGAATTTGTGAGCAGGTAATCGACAAAGTTTATCGTGTCATCACCCTCAATTAGGATTTCACCCATGTGAGAAACATCAAAAATCCCTATACCTTTTCTTACGGTCATTACCTCACTGGTGATACCTTCATACTGGAGTGGCATTTCCCAACCAGCAAAATCGATCATTTTTGCATTCAAAGCTATGTGATTCTCATAAAGAGGTGTTCTCTTCATTTTCAAGCGCCTCCCTCACAATTTGTCGAGCCCTTTCTAAATCGCTTTTCGCCACCAGAATCTGAACCAATCCACCTTGACCAAAGATAACGGGATCAAAGGTACCTGGCTTGATCAAAACTTCTATACCATTTTCTTCTAGCAGAGACTTTATAATATTAGCTGATGTTAAGTCAATCTCCTGTACCAAGATTTCCCACAAGACGAACTCCTCCCGTTGTATAATCAATCCAGTATAAATTCTACACCAGGAGGTGTTAAAAAATGAAAACCATAGGTGTACTGACCAGTGGTGGAGATTCACCTGGTATGAATGCAGCCGTTAGAGCCGTTGTTAGATTTGGAGTCAGAAATTCCTTAAGAGTTATTGGAATACAAAGAGGATACTGCGGGTTGATAGATGGTGCCTTCAAAGAGATGCACTTTCCTGATGTGGCAGGTATCATGGAAAGAGGTGGAACCATTCTCAGAACGAGTAGGTGCGGAGAATTTTACACCAAAGAAGGTAGAGCAAAGGCTGCAGAACAATTGAAAGCTGCAGGCATAGATGGACTTGTCGTCATAGGTGGGGAAGGAAGTTTCACTGGTGCAAAGCTCCTACATGAAGAACATGGAATACCTATTGTGGGTGTACCTGGTACGATAGACAATGACATATCTCAGACAGATATGTGTGTAGGTGTTGATACCTGTCTCAACACAGTCGTAGACGCTATCCAAAAACTCAAGGATACAGCGACCTCTCATGAACGAGCCTTTATCGTCGAAGTAATGGGAAGATCATCTGGTTACATTGCCCTCTGTGCTGCATTGGCAACCGGTTCGGAAGCTGCGATTGTTCCAGAGGTATCAATCGATTGGGACAAATTAGCATCAAGACTACTGGAAGAAAGGAAAAGAGGAAAGATAAACTGCATCATCGTGGTTGCTGAAGGTGCTGGCGGAGCGTTCCACGTAGCGAAGAATCTTCAAGACAGGATTGGCTATGAGACGCGCGTAACGATTCTTGGTCACATACAGCGTGGAGGGAGTCCGACGGCATTTGACAGAATCTTGGCAACACGAATGGGCGCCGAAGCTGTAAAAGCTCTGTTGGAGAAAAAGAGTTGTCATATGATGGCCCTACAGTTTGGAAAAATTGTTCCTGTACCAATGGAACAAGTGCTCAAGGAAAAGAAGACACTGGATATGACACTTTATCAATTAGCTCATCTCCTCTCTTGAGGTGAAAGAATGCGAAAATTAAAAATAATCTGCACTATTGGTCCAAAGACGGAAGAACCTGATATGATAAAACGGTTGATCCAGGCTGGTGTAAACGGATTTAGGTTGAGTGCCGTTCACTATGGTACTGAAAAACTTAAAGAACTCATAAATGTTGTTGGGGAAATCAGGAACGACATGAATGTACCTTTGGCAATCATTGTAGATTTGCCAGGATCTAAATTGAGAACCGGTGAGCAAAGGGAAGAATTCATTGAACTATCTGAAGGCGAGAAAATAACGATAACAACAGAGAGAACATTCTCCACAAAAGGACTAATCAGTATTGACTACCCAAGACTCTCACAAGAGGTGAAAGTTGATGACCCAATATTACTCGATGATGGAAAAATAAGGTTGATAGTGACAAAGATCTCTGGCAAAAAGATCGAGTGTATTGTCCAGACCCCAGGTACAGTCAAAGAAAATTGTGGCGTGAATTTACCAGAATCTGATCTGTCAATACCTGCATTGACTGAGGAAGACAAAAGAATAATCTCTGAATGTGGAAAAATGGGAGTCAATTTCTTCTGCCTATCATTTGTCAAGAATTCCAAAGACGTAAAAGAAGCTCGAAGAATCATCGAGTCGATCGATCCAAATGCTGGAATAATTGCGAAGATAGAAACAAAGAAAGCAGTCGAAGACATCGATCAAATTTGCCAAAACAGCGATGGAGTCATAGTTGCCAGAGGCGATCTCGCTGTAGAGACTTCTTTAGAAGAACTGCCCGTGATTCAGAAAAAAATCATACACACGGCTTCGAAATACAGAGTGCCAGTGATCATAGCGACACAGGTTCTTGGATCAATGGTTGAAAATCAAATCCCTACAAGAGCAGAAGTCATAGATGTGGCAAATGCAGCGTCCGAAGGTTCAGATGCCCTTTTGTTCACGTCGGAGACAGCCGTGGGAAAGTACCCCTTACAAGTTATCGAAATGGCAGACAAAATTGTCCAGAACGTTGAAAGACATCTGAAAGATTTTAAAACAGTCTTCTCTGAGAAACAATTGGAAGAGAGAGAGGATCCTTCAGAAGCAATAGCAAAGTCTTGTTATCATATTGCTCAAGAAGTGGGAGCAAAAGCAATAATAACTTCTACTGCTTCTGGAAGTACGGCTCGAAGAGTATCTCATTTCAGACCAATCTGTCCAATAATTGCAACAACACCAGATCAAGATACCTTCAATCAGCTCTCAATTGTGTGGGGAGTGATTCCGATTTTAGTTCCCGAGGTCCATTCAACGGATATCATGATCCATGTAGCAGTGGAAAAAGTTAAGTCTTTAGGGTACGTAGACAGCTCCGATATCGTCATTGTAACATCTGGTGCGCCCTGTGGTATAGTCGGTACAACAAACATGCTCAAGGTTCATATCGTTGAATAGAGGTGATTTTGAACGGAACCAATTTCAGATGAAATGCTTTTCTTCTTTATTGAATCAGCAGGTGTACCTATGGCAGTCATCGATGAAAACTTAATGGTTCACTTTGCCAACAAAGAGTTGTGTGAGATATTTGATCTTTCAAAGGAAGAGCTGCAGAAAATAAATTGGACTGATCTCGTTGATCCTCAAGATCTTGAGAAACTAAAACACTACCATCAACTAAGAAAAAGAAACACACCTGTCCCGGATCGATTTTATCTTGCAGCGAGAACTCCCAACGGTGAAAAGAAAGAAATCTTGGTACATGTTAAGATGATTCGTGGTACTCAAAGGTCCTTAGTCTCAATGACTGATGTGACGGAATTGAAGCGACTGACAGAGAAACTTGAAAGAAAAACTAAGTGCCAAGCAACAGTTCTTCAAGTTACTGCTCAGATTCTCAGGGGCGACGTGAAAAACCCGTACCAACTTATACTGGAAAGCGCAACTAAAACACTCCCAAACGTTCAAGCGGGTAGTGTTCTTGTGGAAGAAAAAGGTATCTATGTATACAAAGCGGCAGTAGGATACGATTTATCTGAGCTTTCAAAGGTTTTCTTTCACAAAGATGAATTGGCGCAAGGACTGGCAAAAGATGTGATGATAGTAAGGGATTTCTCAGTTAATGAAAAATTAGATGAAAAAAGGAAAAAGATTCTCGAACAGGTTGGTAGATTTCGACAAATAAAAGTAATGATGACAATACCTGTTGTAGTTCACAAAAAGACTGTAGGATTTTTCAACCTTGATAACTTTGAAGATACAAACGCCTTCGATGAAGAATCCATTGACACCGCCAAGATCTTTGCCTTACAAACAGGAGTAATCTTTGAAAGGTTATCTTTGGAAAAGAAAATCAAAAAACAATCTGAGCAGTTGCGCTTTTTTTCATATCACGATCCACTCACTGAACTTGCCAACAGAAGATTTCTGGAAGAAGAAGCTCGAAGAATTCTTGCTCTTTCAGATAGACAAGAAGAACCAGTCAGCCTCCTTTACTTGGATCTGAACAATTTTAAGAAAATAAACGATACTTTTGGTCATCAGAAGGGTGATTTGATTCTGATTGAGATAGCAAAGAGATTGAGAAAATGCACAAGAAAGAGTGATTTTGTTGCAAGAATGGGTGGAGACGAGTTCGTCTTTCTACTCCCAAAAACTTCAAGACTTTGCGCCATTAATTTAGCCAAAAGGATAATCGAACAAATCGAAGTTCCCATAATTATCGATAATAACAAGTTTGAGATCTCAGCCTCTATTGGCATCGCAGAGTACCCTAAGCACGGAAAGAGTCTTTCCAAGATTTTGCACGTCGCAGATGAAGCTCTCTATTGTGCTAAAATGCAGAACAAACCCTACTGCATTTTCGAAAGTTGACTGACTATATCACATGCAAGCCTCACGTTACTCTTCAAAAGTTCAATATTACTTTGCACCGTTTTCCCATTTGAATAGTAGGCAAGTCTTGAGAGTAAAAAGGGTGTAACACCTTTACCTTTGACAGAGGATTTTTCAAGATCTTCTTGTGCCAATTTTTGCCATTTTTCAAAGTCTTCTTGTGAGATTGCATACTCATCAGAAATTGGGTTAAAAATTAGTAAAGCGCCTGGCAGGTTTAGCCGTTCCTTGTAAAAAAAGATTGAAGC
Organism: Pseudothermotoga sp.; assembly: GCA_046294065.1. GTDB lineage: Bacteria > Thermotogota > Thermotogae > Thermotogales > DSM-5069 > Pseudothermotoga_B. The sequence goes on along the minus strand of JBKBIU010000008.1, from coordinate 13,123 downwards.
GATCTGCTCAGGACTTTCGACCTTTGTAAGAGAAAGGTCTGTAGATTTGCAGTAAAAAGCAGGTAACCTGTCTGTTTTGTAACCTAAGACTGTGATCTGCAGAGTTTCAAGCATCTCAACCGTCGACTTAAGATCCAAAATGGATTTTGGCCCAGCACTCACGACCACCATCCTTGTCCTGGCAAGCTCCATCAGATCCTGTGATACGTCCCAATGTTCCGTAGAATGAACACCACCTATGCCGCCAGTTGCAAAGACCTTTATTCCATGAGAATAAGCTATGCGCATCGTGGCACTCACAGTTGTTGCAGCAGATCTTTTTAGAGCAACTGCAACTGCAATCTCCGAAGTCCCGACTTTCATAACATCTTCTTTCGTACCTATCTCAACTATTTCTTTTTCACTTAAACCAACCTTGATCTGTCCGTCGATTATACCTATGGTATATGGGATACAACCATTTTGTCTTGCTATTTCTTCGAGTTCTAAAGCTACATTTATGTTAATTGGCTTTGGCAATCCATGGGCGATGACAGTGGATTCAAGGGCGATCTTTTTCTCAAACATCTTCTACCATCTCTCAAAATGAATACGTTCTTTTTTAAATCTATCAACAGGTTCAGGTTTCTCGGCGGGATATCCAACACAGACCAGCGAAAAAGCAATCACATGCTCTGGAAGATTCAAAATTTTCCTCAGGTTCTCAACTCTTTCCTGATCCGGATAAACGCCACACCACACAGCACCAAGCCCAAGCTCGGTTGCTCTCAAGAGAAGGTTTTGCGTAGCCGCTGAACAATCTTGAACCCAGAAACCTCCAAACTTAGTAAGGTTTAGATCTGCACAAACAACGACAGCAGCTGGAGATTTCAAAAGCATTTTTGCATAGGGATGAACTTGAACAATCCTCTCCTTTGTTTCTCTATTCTTCACTACAACAAAGTGCCAGGGTTGTTCATTTCCAGCGGATGGCGCGTGCATTGCTGCCCTTATGATTTCCAAAAGAAGTTCATCTTCGACCTCTCTGTCTTGGTATTTTCTGATACTCCTTCTTTGATAAATGATGCTCATCGAAATCACCTCGCAACCTTCAATTGTAAACCTTCTTAATCGTTCCTACGATCATGGCAGAAATCAACAAAACCATACCGATGAATTGGATCAAAGACATCCTTTCACAGAGAATTATAAAAGAAAACAATGCTGCAAAAACGGGCTCACCAACATATATAATTGCAGAAATATTCGAGCCAACAAGTTTTTGAAACTTAAGTTGTACCCAAACGGCAAAGATTGTAGCAAAAAGCGCCGTGAACAAAAGAGCAAAAAGGGCTGCAAAATTTATCTTCGAATCACCCCCCAACGGAGCCAAGACTAAGTTGACGCCAGATGTTAGCAATAATTGTGGTGCAAGAAGGGTCACTTCATCGTTGTCAGATTTGGTAAAATGAGTTATCAGAACAACGTGAATTGCAAAACTTATTGCACATATTATGGTTAGAAAATCACCAACATTGAAAGGATCCTTCGAAGGATCGTTGAGCATATAAAGCCCTATAACAGATATGAAAAAAGAGATTATCTGAGATAGACTTGGTTTATTTTTCTCAACGAGGTACGAGAAAAATGGTACGAGCGGTATGTACAAAGACGTTATGAACCCACTCTTAGTTGAAGTTGTTATCTTCAAACCACTGGTTTGAGCTGCATAGGCAACACCAAGGAAAAGGCCTAAAATCAATCCTTTTTTCCACGAAGGTTTCTTTCTGAAAACTAAGAGGGTCAAAAGGAAGGCGGTCAAGAATCTTAGGCAATTGTAGAAAAACGGATTAATACCTTCCAGGGCTATCTTCTGTATAGGAAAAGTTAAACCCCAGATTAACGTAACGATGAGTAGTGAAAATATGGCTTTCTTCATAGGCTACTCTTTCTCTTTATTAATTTTGTTGCCAAGATTATCCTCTTTGGTACCTCCTCGCCCTTTATCATCTTGAGGATGTATTGGCCACAGATCTTACCAGCTTCTTCATTCATGTATTCCACACTACTCAAGGCTGGATCCAAGTAACTCCCATAGGTGAAATTCCCATAACCAATAACAGAAACCTGATCTGGGACCTTGACTCCTTCATCTTTCAGAGCCTTCATAGCACTCGCTGCTATGTCGTCGTTACTACACAAGATTACATCAGGTAAAACCGACGATTCCATGAGAACATCGTAAGGATCTTTCGAATCGAGTACCTTCACTTCATAAGATTCAATCTTACTCTTGAACATGGTTTTCATAAAGGCACTATATAATCTATAGGCTCTATAATTTGATAGATTTTCACAAAGAAAAGCGAAACTTTCGGCTCCCTTATCCAACAAACCCCTAACTATGGACTCTGTCGTCGAAAAATAATCGAAAACAACTGAACAAGATGACAGTTCCTGCCCAATCATCATGGAAGCATTTATTTTGGCATCAAATTCTTCACCGATGGCAACGACAAAATCACCAAGGTTATTCAAATCTGTCTTGAGATTCATGGAAAGTTGTTCAGAGCACAAACTTTCAGTCAATCCATGTAATACTCGAAGGTACTGTTCCTTCCACTCACTTAATAGGATGTCAATCTGTACTGATTTCTTCCTGAAGGACCGGGCAAAACTACTTGGTTGGAAACCAGTATCCTTTATCACTTGCAGAACCTTTTTCTTCAATTCTAAATCGACATTTCCCTTTCCGTTTAAAACACGAGATACCGTTGAAATAGACACACCTGCAATATCAGCGATATCTTTGATTGTTACTTTTTTCAAAAACAGCCCCCCACGGCTCCATTTTAGTCTCTTCTGCCAAAGGCACCAGCTATCAAAAGCATTCTCAAAAGCTGCAAAACAGACATAGCAGTTGCCGCGACATAGGTCAATGCTGCAGCACTTAGAACTTTCTTGACGCCTTTGAGCTCTTCTTCAGACATCATGATGTTTTCTCTGAGCAACTTCATTGCCTTTCTGCTTGCATCGTACTCCACGGGCAGTGTGATCAAACTGAATATCACAGCCAGAGCGAAAAGCACAATTCCAAACTGCCATAGAGCAGGCAGTGCAAAAATTAGCCCCATGATGAATAAAATCCAAGCAAGCGATGATCCAAGGCTTGCAACGGGTGCAAGGATCGTTCTGAAAACAAGAGCGGGATTTTTCTCTGCATGTTGAATTGCATGGCCGATTTCGTGAGCTACAACACCAAGGGCAGCCACAGAAGGGCTTGCATAGGTTGAAGCGGAAAGTCTCACAACCTTCGTTCTTGGATCATAATGATCTGTCAGATGCCCTGGCATCGATTCAATACGTACGTCGTAAATACCTGCATTATCAAGCAATCTCATGGCAAGTTGACTTCCCGTGAAGCCTGTGATAGATCTCACCTTTGAATACTCAGAGAAAGCAGCACTGACCTTGATCTGGGCCCATACAGCCAGTAACAGGGCTGGTATAAGAATTATGAAAGTCGGATCGTAAAAGAACACAGTATCACCTCCTTCAAATAGGACATCCAATCTTCAAAAGTCGTTCGAATTTTCGACGAATCTTCAAATTAAATGAACAAAAAGTCCACTTTTCAATTTTGGTTCAAACCAGGTTGATTTCGGGGGCATTATCTTACCAGAATCTGATACTTTCATCAAATCTTCTATCGACGTTGGGAACAATGAAAAGGCCACTGCCCAACCTTTTTGATCGACATAATCCTGCAGGGCCTTCAGACCATGGATGCCACCAATGAAATCTATCCTCTTGTCAGTCCTTGGATCCTTTATGCCAAGAATCGGATCTAAAATATGTTCCTGTAATATAGAAACATCCAAGGATTTGATAGGGTCAGAATGATCCATAAAGGATTTTTTCAGCAGAACTTTGTACCAAGTCCCGCGCAAATACATCCCAAACTCGTGCTTCGTCTTTGGTCTGTAGGTACCTTCGGCCGAGATAGAGATATCAAAAACCTCTCCAACCTTTGATAAGAATTCTTTTTCATCCATGCCATTCAAGTCTTTAACAACCCGGTTGTAATCATATATACGTAGGTGCTTGTGCGGAAAGAGGACCGCCAGGAAGAAATTGTACTCTCCCGTGCTCTCCTTGTTCCCTTGCCTGAGAATCTGTGCAACTCTCACAGCAGAAGCAGCACGATGATGACCGTCTGCTATGTAGAAGCTATCTACTTTACTAAATAGTTCCTTTATCTTTTCAATTATTGTTTTTTCCTGTATCACATAGACAATTTGTCTAACACCGTCTTCATCAACAAAATCATATTCAGCTTCACCTTGGGCGAGACCTTCTATAAAACTATCTATCTCATCAGAAGAACGATACATTAAGAAGACTGGCCCAGTCTGTGCTTTCAAGTAGTATATATGTTTTGCCCTTTCATCCTCTTTGTCTTTTCTGGTCAGTTCATGTTTCTTTATTCGATTTGAGAGATATTCGTCAACTGAAAAAGTTCCAACCAATCCGATCTGAGTGTGATCTTTTGCAACCTGTTTGTATATGTAAAAAGATTCGCGATCCTGAAAGAAGATCCCAGAATCAATATACCATTGGAGATTCTTCCTTGCCGCTTCCAGTGCTTGTTCTGAACTTGGTTCAATCGGCTCATCGAAATTTACTTCTGGCTTTGTGACCTTATAGAATGAGTATGGGTTATGCTGCAAAACCTTTTTTGCATCGTAAGAACTTATCACATCGTATGGTTTTACGGCGACTTTCTCAGCAAATTCCTTCTTGGGTCTTAGTGCCATGAACGGCTTAACGATCATACCCTTCAACCTCCTCAAGATACTTTTCTTGCTTGATGAACAATTCCTTTGATTTTTCATTACTTAGTTCATGGTCATAACCGCTTAGATGGAGACAGGAATGGACCAAAACCCTGATCAGCTCAGTTAGATAAGATTGTTTATACTTCACTGCATTTTTTTCTATTTGCCTTGGACAAACGAATATCTCTCCAAACAAATCTTGATCTTTGTAAACAAAGGTGAGTACGTCAGTTGGTGAGTCGATACCTCTGTAGGTTCTGTTTAGGTCTCTAATTCTCTTTTCTCCAATGAAAACCAAATTGACCTTCACCTGACCTAATTCATTCTTTAGAACTTTGTCTACCACTTTCTTGATTAGTGTTTTGTTTATGGGATTTCTTGTTCGGTTGATTATCTGAATTTTGGACAAGGCTTATCACCTTCTTTATTTCTTCCTTTGGATACTCTATGCGACTTTTAAACATATTAAGCAACACCTTAGTGAACTCCTCAGCAATAGCCTCCAGTTCCTTCAAGTTCAATCCAGATTCATCAAGTTCTCTTTCATTGTAAATGCCAGATATTATCTCTTCCACCATCGTTTGGACACGCCCTGCCGAAGGGTTTTTTAAACTCCTCGCGGCTGCTTCAACGGCATCTGCCAACATTATTATACCTGCCTCTTTGAACTGAGGCTTAGGGCCTGGATAACGAAATTCATTCTCACTCAGCTCTTCTCCAAGCTCTTTTGATTTGTGGTAAAAATACTTCTGTACACGCGTGCCATGGTGCTGTGGAATTACATCTTGAACGAGCAATGGTAATCTATTTCTTTTTGCCATTTCCAAGCCTGATTTGACATGGTCTTGGATAACAAGATGACTCAACTTTGGGCTGAGCTCATCGTGAGGATTTTCTTGAAAGATATTCTCAGTGTAAAAATATGGTCTTTTCGCTTTACCTACATCGTGAAAATACGATGCCGTTCTTGCCAAGACAGCATTCGCTCCTATTCTTTGTGCTGCGGCTTCAGCAAGGTTCGCCACCATAGAGGAATGATAATAAGTGCCGGGAGCTCTCAAAGAAAGTGTTTTCAAAAGTGGATTATTCAAATTACCAAGTTCTATGAGGTCGATGTTGGAATATATCATACTCGCATATTCTATGAAAGGAATTACACCTATGCAGATGATTGAAGAAATGAAGGGTGTAGCAAAGGCGATCATGATTTGCAGATAATCAGGTTTCATCCCTTGCATTTTGACATGCAGTAGATAAAAAACCACTGAAAAGATGGCAACAGTAAGAGCAGATCTTGCAACTTGCATGCGTTTCTCTATTTTGGAACTTGCCACTGCTGTAATCATACAAGTAGTTAACATCAAAGTAAATCCCAAGCCATTAAAACCAAAAACTGTGGAAAAAACAACGGCTAAGTAAACCGATGCTGCCACAGCTACTCCTTTGCTATAAAGCAGGGCTATCAATGTGATTGGGATGAAAAATGGTGATGAATATGAACCAAATTGTCTCACCAAGATTCTTGATAAAAAGACGCCAACCAGTATGATGAAGTAAAACAAAATAGAGTACGATCTGTGCAATGAAAAGGGCTTTTCATTGATCTGTGGTTTAACAATTACAAACCACAGGACTAACGAAACTATACAACCGTTCACCAAGGTGAGTAAATTTGGTAATCGAGGTAATTCAATCAAGAAGAAGCATAGAAGTACAACGACAAAGTCAAGCCAATTCAACAAAAAGAAATTAGCTACCTTTTTCATGTTTATTCCTTTCATAATTTTCGTATGCCTTGATGATCTCTTTCACAACAGGATGTCTCACAACATCAGATTCAGACAGATAAACAAATCTTATACCTTCTATGCCTTTAAGAATATTCTCACACTCTATCAATCCTGAATTGCCCTTATCAATATCTATCTGAGTCACATCTCCTGTTATGACAGCCTTAGAGTTGAAGCCAATTCTTGTCAAAAACATCTTCATTTGCTGGTGAGTTGCATTCTGCGCCTCATCGAGTATAACAAAACAGTTGTTCAGTGTCCTTCCACGCATGAATGCCAGCGGTGCAATTTCAATAATTCCCTTCTGTCTGTAAGTATAGAATTTTTCTGCGGGCATCATATCCATTATAGCATCGTAAATCGGTCTCAGATAAGGATCAACTTTTTCAACAAGATCACCGGGTAAAAAACCAAGCCGTTCGCCTGCCTCAACAGCAGGTCTTGTGAGTATAATTCTTTGGACAATTCCTGATTTGAGATAGTCCAAAGCCATGGCTACAGCCAGATACGTTTTACCAGTTCCTGCGGGCCCTATTGAAAATACTACGTCAAATTTTCTCATGGCATCGACATATTCAGCCTGACCTCTAGTCTTGGGCCTTATCCTGCCTGACAAAATAGTTTCTTGCGAACTCTGTGTTGGAGACCTATCCCAGGAAGAGTAAAAATCAACTAGGGATTCGAACTCACTCCAGTCCATAACATAGCCCTTCTTGGCGGCGGTAACAACCTGAGAGATTATGTTTTCCACTGTCTCAACTATAGACTCATCACTACCGATCACTGTGATTCTCTTGTCTGATATATCTATGTTCACAGAGAACTTTTTTCTCAAAAATCTCAGTCTGTTATCATATTGCCCCAAAACAACTACCATATCAACATTGTCGGGAACCTCAATAGTCTTTGATGCCAGTTTCACACCACCTCTCATCGTTATTTTACCTCATCCTTGTTGATCGAGCAGGGAGAACAAAGATTTCAAATACTTACTTCTCGAAGGATGTCTGAGCTTCCTTAGAGCCTTAACTTCTATTTGTCTGATTCTTTCCCTTGTAACATTGAAATACTGACCAACTTCTTCCAAAGTCTTTGCCTTCCCGTCAAGTAATCCATATCTCATCTTTAGAACCATCGCTTCTCTGGGATTGAGGGTCTTCAAAACCTTTTCAAGTTCTTCACGCATGAGCATCCTCATGGCTTCTTTTTTCGGAGATGCAATATTTTCATCGGCTACAAAATCTCCAACAGTTGAATCTTCATCTTCGCCAACGGGTGCTTCCAACGAAACTGTTTCTTTAGATGCCTGAAGTATCTCCTCGATCTTGTCAACGGGTCTGTCCATGAGTTTGGCTAGTTCATCGAGCGAGGGTTGTTCACCATGCTTTTGATAGTATTCTCTTGTCACTCGGTTGAGTTTATTGATGGTCTCAACCATATGAACGGGTATCCTTATAGTCCTAGCTTGATCTGCTATGGCACGTGTGATAGCCTGCCTGATCCACCACGTAGCATAGGTACTGAATTTGTATCCCTTCCTCCAGTCAAATTTCTCAACGGCTTTCAACAATCCTATATTTCCCTCTTGAATTAAATCCAAGAATGGTAATCCTCGTCCTATATATCTTTTAGCTATACTCACAACCAACCGAAGGTTCGACTCGACAAGTTTTCTTTTGGCCCTTTCGTTACCAACTTGTGCACGCCTTGCAAGTTCGCGCTCCTGTGAAGGGGTCAAAAGGGGTATCTTCCCAATTTCACGCAGGTACATTTTTATAGGATCTTTCAAAGCAACATTATCATACACCTCTGGACCTTCTTCCAGGAGGCTTGGAATTTCAGATTCTATAGTGCTCTCATCCAAATCTTCTAAAGATTCAGTTTCGCTGTCCTGAATATTGATCTTGTTTTTTTCAAGTTCTTCGTATATTCGTTCTATCAAAGAAGTGTCAAAACCCTCATAGTCAGGTGGAAAAGCTTTGTCTATATCATCATAAGTGATAAATCCCTTTTTCTTACCGATTTTTATGAGGGATTTTATTCTCTTTTCTATCTCTTCACTTGTAATGACCTGCTTTTGCTCAACCTTTTCTTCAACTTCCTCTTTCATTTCCTCACGTTCCACTCCGTTCACCTCCAATTGTCCTCATAGAAGAAACCAACTTCAACCTTTCTTTTAATAACAAGGCTCGCTCTTCATCATTCTTGCAATTGGCAAGTTTACCGTCTATCTGTGACAAACGCTTTTCAATTGTTTTTCTTGCAAAGCGCTTTTTTATGTCTTCGAGCATTTTCAATGAATCTCCCGGGGGTATTCTTGACATTAAATCAAAGACATATTTTCTTATCTCTTCATCCTGTTCAGATATATCGACGCCTTTCTCAAGTATCTCAAGAGCTCTTCTTGCCCTATCACTCATGACAGATCTATCTATCTTGGACAACTCATTTCTTAGGTCCTCTTGAGTTATGTAAAGATATACCACATAGTCTTCATCGCTTGGAAGATTTGTTTTTACACTCTGTTCCTTCTGAAAGCCTGCTCCTCTGTAATAGCTTGCAAGTTGAGTCGTTGAGAGTTTCACCTTTGCTGAGATCATCCTCAGTAAATTCTCATATCTTTGAATTCTTTGAGTGCTCAGCAAGGATTGCACCCATGTCTTGAATTGATCCAAAAATCTCTCAGAACCGGCAGCAGATGAAAGATCAAAGGATTTTGAATAAAAGTCGACTATGTATTCTTCAAAGGATACAGCCTTTTTCAATACATTTTTCATAATCTCTGCACCTTCAGTTCTAAAAACTTCATCTGGATCTTTTTCTGAGAATAGAGCAACAGCTACGTCGAAAGACATGTCTATCAACGTTTTTAGAGACTTCAACGTTGCTCTCTGTCCTGCTTCATCGGCATCGAAACAAAGTATCACGTTCTTAGTTAGAGACCCGAGCTTGGTTAAATGTTCTTTAGAAAGATTTGTGCCCAGGACCGCCACTGCATTCGTAACTCCAGCCCTGTGGAATGCCATGGCATCAAAGTATCCTTCCGTAATGACTGCAAAATTAACACTTCTTATTGCCTTCTTTGCTCTGTCCATTAGAAAAAGTGTTGAGCGCTTTGAAAAATAATCTGTCTCTGGTGAATTGAGATACTTTGGCTCACGATTATCCACTGATCTTCCGCCGAAGGCTATGATTCTTCCAAGTTCGTCTTTTATGGGAATCACTATCCTGCCTTCAAAAAGATCGAGATATTCCCGCGCAACAATCTTTACAACACCATATTGGAGAACCTTTGAAACTGGGATAGAAGCCTTTGCTGCAGTTTGCAAAACTAACTTTGATCCTATAGGGCAATAACCAAATTCAAACTGATCTATTTCATCTTCCTTGAAACCACGATCGAGAAGATATTTCATAGCCTTTTGGTTCTGTCTCAGCTGCTTTTTGTATTCAACGTGAAGTTTACTCAGAAAATCGATATATTTTTCTTTAGCCGACTGCTTCGTATCGAGATTCACTTCTATGTTGACCATCTGTCCAAGTTTGTGTAAAGCTTCCTGAAAAGAGACGTGCTCAATCTCTTGAATGAACTTTATGACATCACCGGAAGCCCCACAACCAAAGCAATGATATAACTTTAGAGTGGGACTGACATGGAAAGAAGGTGTTTTCTCACTATGAAATGGACACAAACCCCTATAACTTGAACCAACTTTTTGCAACGAAACGTATCGTGAGATAACCTCAACTATATCTATCTCACGCTTGATTTTTTCAATGATTTCCTTACTCGTCATCGTGAAAGTCTAATGTCCCAAGAAAGAAGTCGTCAGAAATCCTTCCTCCCGTCGGACAGAAAGGTAGCAATTTGCGGGATCTTAATACCAAATACTTTTGACTGATTTATAGAAAAAAAGTTCAGAACAAGGGGCGTCATATCTGACACCCCGAAAGATTAGCGTTTCGAATACTGTGGAGCCCTTCGAGCCTTTTTCAAACCGTACTTCTTTCTTTCAACCATGCGCGGATCTCTTGTCAACAAGCCTTTTGCCTTTAGAGGAGCTCTCAAATCAGGATTGATCTTTACAAGAGCACGAGCAAGTGCCAATCTCACAGCACCAGCTTGACCGGAGAGACCTCCACCCTCAACCCTCACAAAAACATCGAATTTGTCGTTCATATTTGTGAGTAGCAATGGCTCGAAAGCCTGTCTTGCCCTTACTTGATCTTTGAAATATTCTTCCGCAGAATTGAAAACTTTATCGTTTATCGTAATCTTACCCTGACCAGGGAAGAGATAAACTCTCGCTACAGAAGTTTTTCTCCTACCTAAACCATTATAGACTACTCTCTGTTCCATCATTCACCCTCCCATCAGAGTTCCAAAGGCTGAGGATTCTGTGCTTCATGCGGGTGTTCATTCCCAGCATAGACTTTGAGCCTTTTCAAATACTTATCACCGAGCGCAGCCTTAGGAAGCATTCTTTTTACAGCAAGGTATAGTAACCTTTCTGGATGTTTCTCAAGAAGCTGTTTCGCACTGTTTTCTTTTAAACCTCCGGGATATCCAGAGTGACGATAATATACCTTCTTTTCAAGCTTGTCACCAGTCAGAACAACCTTTTCTGCGTTTATGACGACAACATAATTACCCGTGTCGACTCCGGGAAAGAAAGTTGGTTCGTTTTTCCCCATGAGATACTTTGCAATCTGAGTTGCAAGTCTACCAAGCACCTTTCCAGAAGCATCAACAAGATACCACTTTTTTCCAAGATCCCTCTTAATTGTCGTTCTTTGTATTGGAAATGAACGCGCCATTGTTATTCCTCCTCACTCTTGGGGTATAACATCAACAAACTTTCTGTTGTTTTTCACATAGAATTTCACGATACCTTCCTTGAGAGCATAAAGAGTAAAATCTTTACCACAAGCCACGTTTTTACCGGAATGTATTTTCGTCCCTCTCTGTCTCACGATGATGTTACCTACCAAGACCCTCTGACCATCTCCTACTTTCACACCTAGGTACTTAGGACGGCTATCTCGGCCGTTGGTGCTACCACTTTTCCTATGGGCAAACATTTGTATATCGATTCGCATCTTCCTTCACCTCCACAGAAAGGTTCTCAGGGAACTGTTCTTGTAAGTCACACAGACTTCGATACAATTCATCTATTAAAAGGTCAGACAAGTCACCATGCTCTTTCAACGATACTTCGAATCTTCCGTTACCTTTTTTCGTAACTGCATTACAATGATCATGAAGAATTCTACCTGTATGTTGAACCAAAGAACTGACTGCGGCACACACTATATCCTTACCTTTAACATCAAAACGACTATGCCCATTAGCGGTAAAAGAAACATAGTGCTCCGACAACCTGTAAAAGGTTACCTTTATCACTACGCCTCACCAGTTCGTATTTTCTCGATCTTTACCAACGTGAACCACTGCCTATGACCACGTTCACGTCGATAGTTCTTTCGAGATTTGTACTTTACGATCGTCACCTTCTTAGCCTTTTCATGAGCCATCACAGTACCAACGACTGTGCAACCTTGTAAGTACGGTCTTCCCACCTTTGCACCTGAATCTGTCGAAAGGTGTAGTACTCGCTCAAAGACAACTTGTTCACCCTGTTGCTGTGGCAGTTTCTCGACTGCTATGGTTTCTCCCTCGACGACTCTGTACTGCTTTCCTCCTGTTTCAATGATGGCGTACAACACATTCACCTCCTTGGCAACATGCACTAAAAAATGTAGCTCCCCAAACAAACGGAGCCTTTTTCACATTTTTCAAGTGCTTCTATAGATTTCACGCTTTTGATATTGTATCATCTACTAAGTTAAGATATTGAAACTTTATGATTACATTATAAGCGGTATAGATTTCCCGTTTTCAATTATTGTAAGATACAACTTGATAAAATATAAAGTGCACCTTTCATTTTTTGGAGGTGAGTGAATGTACTTAGCATTAGTGTTTGTTTTGGCAGGTATTTGTTTAATCTTCTTTGGTGCGAAAATTTTCTTTGGAGTCATATTCATCGCGCTTGGAGTTTATATACTTTTTGAAATACTTTCACATTACGCCAGAAGTATCAAAAGGACAAAGCAACTCAGAGAAACCATAAAGGATAGATTGAGAGATAAACTGAACTCAGAAGATCTCAAATGGATCCAAGATGTTATAACACCGCCTTTGGGAAAAAAATTTCTGATCCTTGTCGATGATAATAGCGATTCTACACATGTGAGAGTTGCCATACCCTTTTCAGCTGTCATCGTACTGAAACCTTTCTTAAGATCACTTTCACCCCTTTTCTTCAAATTCTTCAAGGATAAGGTTCCAATCGATGAAAAATACCTCAGTATCATTCAAGAAGTTTTTTTAGCTTGTATTGATGAATTAATGACTTTTTCTGGCGACTTCATAACTGTTGAGAGCAAGGGTACGATGGTTCGAATAGGTATTGTGTGAGGTGAAATGATGAATCCGTTTTTTTCAAGATGTCC
>JBKBIU010000204.1:0-3025 GCA_046294065.1 Pseudothermotoga sp. | reverse complement strand
GATCCTCAAAAGGGATGGCTTACTATGGCACCAGTTGCCAGTATGGTTATAAATAAAATGCCGGCAACTGTGATGAGAATTTGTGGTGACGGCCATAAAATAATCTTTTTTAAAGGTGAATTTTTCGGTGATTCTAAACCATCATTCGATGGCAGTCGTGGCTGGTTTGGCAAGATGAGCTTCGCTGGAAAAAAGCTGGCTGTGATGGATCTTATTAACACAATCATGACATATGGACTTGAACACCATTTCTGTGTTGTAAAAGAAGACTGGGAAGAAGAACTATTTGAATTTGCTTATTGGTCCGATTTAAAGATCATAGAACCACTTTCATATAAGAATTATCCATCAAAGATTGAAGGGGTGTGAGTTTTGAAGACGAACCAAGTCACCATAAAAGATATTGCCAAACTCAGTGGTTACTCCATAAATACCGTTTCAAGGGCTTTGAACGGTAGTGGATACGTCAGTAAACAGGCAAAGCAAAAGATCCTGGAGGTTGCAAAAAATATCGGTTATTACAAGGACAGAACGGCCCTCTCTTTGAGGCAAAAGAAGACCAAGATCATCGGTGTGATAATAGTAGATAACTCAAACCCATTTTACGCAGACGTACTGAGTGGCATAGAAGATGCTGCTTATGAAAAAGGTTTTGAAACGATATTGGTGAACAGCTACAGAGATCCTGAACGTGAGAAAAAGGCAGTAATCAAGATGATAGAAAGAAGGGTCGACGGTTTAATAATCACTTCTACCCAACAGAACTGGGAGTTATTACTGAGTGCCAAGCAAAAGACAAATGTTGTAGTAGTGGGATCACACTATCGAGGCTTGAAATCTGTAAGACCTGACGATCAAAAGATCGGCTACATCGCCACGAAATACTTAATCCAGATGGGGCACAAAAGTATTGTCATGTTCAATTCTTTACCTGAGAAATTTACTTCCCAGTTCCGTCAAAAAGGTTATCAATTGGCGATGGAGGAGGCAGGACTGGAAAGTCATATAATAAACTCTGCGGAAGGTTTCGAAAACTCATACGAAAGATTCAAAGAGTTTTTTCAAGAAAAGGACTCACGAAAGTTCACCGCCGTTCTTTGTTATAACGACATTTTTGCCTATGCAGTAATAAAAATTGCCAAGGACTTAAAGATAGATGTACCAAACCAACTCAGCGTCATGGGAATAGACGATCTGGTTTTCTCAGCCATCATCGATCCGCCACTCACCACTGTTCACATAGATAGACGAGAACTGGGTAAATTGGCCTTTCTGTCGGTCATTGGTGAAAACAGCACCGAAGAAACTGTGATAGATGTACATCTTGTAGAGAGGTCGAGTGTTGCTCGAAAGACCTCTGTTTAGCTCCTCTGTCCTGTCTGTTCTGAAAGGAAAAAAAGAGCCAAGACAACCAACATCAAGATTGAATTCAGTGCCTGAGCTTCACCAACATGCCGCGTGCTAAAGAGCTTGTAAGTCGCAACAGATAGCGTAGTCATTTGACCGTTCGAAAGGATTATTGTTGCTGTAATCTCACCAAGTGCTATAGCCATAGAAAAGGCAAAGGTACCGAGCAATTCCCTTTTGAAAATAGGCAGTGTTATCCTGAAAAGCCTCTTTGTAAAATTACAACCATCGATTTTACTGGCTTCTTCTATCTCCCTTGGAAAACTCCTCCAGACATTTTGAAGAGAGTTGTGAACTAAAGGCAAAGAGATCAACATGTAAACACTACCCAGCTTCAATATCTGAGGTATATTGTTAAAAAGAATCATGCCAAATGCCATCGTTGCAGGCGAAACAGCTATGGGCAAATATATCAGCGTCGACAAAGAATTTTTCAACCTCACTGAAGCGTAAGAACTCACTAATCCAAGAGCACATACACACGCCCCTACCAGAGAACCCAAAAGAATGCTGTAGACTATCACAGACAGTACATTTGCTCCGATTATCCACTCGACACTTTGATTGAACAATCTCTTAAAATTTTCAAGCGTAAAAGTGCCTCCGTACCTTAAGAATCCCCCCAGTGAAGCCATACTCAATGGAAGGAAGACAAATAAACCTATAATTGCTATGTAAAAGTATGCCCATTTTGGCCTTTTTTCTTTGAGTGTTTCACCAAAAAATTGCTCAGATTTGTTGGATAAAATCAAGAAAATAAAACTTGCTATAGCTACAAAAATCATCTGAAAGAGCGTCAAAGACAATGCGCTTTTAAAGTCTAAAAGGATTCTCAAATACATGTAGATACTTACTTCAATCGTTGAATATCTAATGCCTCCCAGGATCAGAACAACAGCGAAACTTGAAAAACAATAAAGATAGGAAAGTGCAAAAGCCGAACCAACAGCCGGTGTTACCAAAGGAAATTCTATGTACCAAAACCTTTTAAACCTTGAGATACCTTCAAGGTTAGCCATTTCAAGAATGTTCCTATCTATTCTTTCAAAAGCATCTCCCACAATTCTTATGAAAAGTGGAAAATTATAGAAGACATGACCTATCAAGACGGCAGTGAATGTATAAAGTATTCTAAACCTAAGTCCAAACAACGATAGGAAGGAGTTCATCAAACCGTTATTTCCAAAGGTCAGCAAAAACCCTATCGCCATCGATATTCCCGGGAGCACAAAGGGCACCATGCTTGCTGCCTTTAAAAGGCTCTTTAAACTGTTTGGTAATTTTGCCCTCGCCAGCAGATAGGCCCCGGGTATCCCCAAGAGCATAGTCAAAATAGCTGAAATAAAGGCTTGAAAAATAGTGAAGCGTATGATCGACGAATTTCTGGACACAGTCTGGAAAAAGTTCATCTCTGGAAACCTTGAGAATAACAAAATCAAAGGAAAAATCAAAAAGGTGCCGATAAAAATTATCGGCACCAGAATCAGAATCCTTTGCTTTTTCATCTAGCGATCATTACCTGTGCCCATTTTTCGAGCCATTCTTTGCCTTTTTGATCAAAGATGCTGTAATCAAAGGGCAATACTTTGTCTATCTGCGGCGCGTACTTGTAAGCTTC